>CAYYHN010000076.1:0-5806 GCA_964471245.1 uncultured Rhodothermaceae bacterium
CAGATGGGCTCGAAGCAGGATGCGGAGGATGAATCTGTCGTCGCCGACAACATGGCTACGGTCGAACGGAGCCTCGATGCCATTGTCGAGAAGGTCGGGCAACTCAATGCGCAAAAGCACGAGATCCACACCTACGACATGTGCCATAGGATCGACGACCTCGTGCTGGACGACCTTGATGCCTTCGTCAACGCCCGCAAGACCATCGGCACGGTGCACGGCCTGCAAGCCTACGCCGACATCATGAACCACTACGCAGGCGGCGAACGCTACCTCAACCGCGTCTGGTCGGCTTCCGCGGATGGCTACATCGATGAAGTGAACGCATATTTAGCGCGTTCGCTGGAACAGTTTACCTCGGCTCGGGATAAGCTGGCGGCACTTTAGGGACTCGCTGCGCTCGCGGGTGGGGACTCGGCTTCGCCTCGTGAATGGGAGAAAAGGTGAGTGGGAGAAAAAGAGCTTGGGGCTACGTAACCGAGAACTCGTAAGGGTGCACGGCGAGCGTCGTTCACCATGCCCTATGATGCACCTTGCCCCGTGCCACGAGACCCAATAGCCACCAGCTAACAGCCAATAGCCTCACGCACCGCCATGCATGTTTTCCTCACTGGAGCCACCGGATTTGTCGGATCGTACATCCTGAAGGCCTTGCGGGCGCATGGGCATACTGTGCGGTGCCTGATGCGGGATACGAGCGCTGCCTTGTCAATGGATGGCACCGACGGCATCGAACGTGTGAAAGGTGATATCCTAAACCCGAAGTCGCTGGTGGGCGTGCTGCGGGGGTGTGATGCGGTCATCCACCTCGTTGGCATCATTCAGGAGAACAAGAGCAAAGGCATCACCTTTGAGGCCATCCACTTCGATGGCACCAAAAACGTGGTGGATGCAGCGCGTGAGGCGGAGATTGAAACATTCGTGCAGATGAGCGCGAACGGAGCCAAGGAGGATGGCGTCTCCGCCTACCAAACCTCGAAGTGGCAGGCGGAGCAATACGTTAAGAACGCAGGCTTTCGGCATTGGACGATCTTGCGCCCGTCGGTCATCTTCGGCGACCCCGGCCCCGATAACCCAGAGTTTTGCACCCAACTCGCTAGCGATCTTATCAAGCCCTTTCCCATCCTGCCTGTCTTCGGCGATGGGAAATACGAGATGCAGCCCGTCGCGGTTGAGAACGTGGCCGAGGGGTTTGTGCAGACACTGGAGACGCCGAAGGCCATCAACAAGACATACTGCGTCGGTGGGCAAGAGCGGTTTGCCTACACGGATGTGCTCGACATCATCACGCGTGGCCTCGGGATGGAGCCAAAGATGAAGCTACCGCAGCCGCTCTTCCTCGTCCGCCCAATGATCCACCTCATCGCCCCGCTCGGCTTCCTGCCCATCACCACCGACCAATTCGAGATGCTCCTCGAAGGCAACACCTGCGACGCCACCACCTTCTGGAACGATTTCGCGCTGGACCCGAAGCCGTTCACGCCGGAGAACTTAGGCTACTTGCGCTAAGCCTCACACACGCGTCAGGTCATCCAAAATGGCGCGCCATGCTTCTTGCTCCACTTGGCCTTCCTTGCGCTTGCCAAAGAGATAGCAGAGAACATCTCCCTCGGCGTTAAAGCATTCGAGAGCATGCACATCGCCGTCTTTCGTGGGCTTACGGACGACCCACATGCTGTCGATGGCGGTGTCTTTGACGTGCAGGTTGAAGCCTAGGTCGAGGTAGTTGTACCAGCCACGGGCATCCTTCAATTTCTTAATGATGCCCCTGTGGATCTGGATGCACCCGTGGTTGCCCGCGACAATCATGATCTCCAACTGCTGCTCAGCAGACGTTTCGAGCACACGGCGGAAGCTGTCGGCTGTCACTTGCTGCGGTGTTTGTTACCGCCCCTTCCTAGCGGTCCCACCAAGGGCATTTTGCTGCAATTGGGCTCACGAATTACTGCGCGTTCAAAACGTCCACTCCGCGCACAAAACCTATACAATCGTTACCAATATTTAGCAAATCTATACACTATCTCTTTACTTCTGATGCGCCGTCTCCTAATTTTAGGCATCATAAAAAGCCACCCTGCCGTATTCCTGTATGCCAAAATACCACTGCTGGCACCTGCCGTTGCTGGCGCTTTTTTATTGGATTGTCGTCCCCCAAAACTTGGCAGCCCAAGATTCATCGCCCGATACTACAGCGGCGATGGAAGTGTATCTAGAACCCATCGTCGTGACGGCCACCAAGGGTACGAAGGCACTCATCGACGTCCCCGTACCCACAACGCTCATCCCAAAGGCTACCATCGCAGCGCAGGGAGCCATCCGTCTGGCCGATCTACTGGCGGAGCAACCCGGCCTCCAACTCGTCTACGATCACGGCAAGGGCATCCAGATTCAAGGCCTCGCTTCGGACTATACACTCATCCTTATCGACGGCGAACCCATCATTGGGCGTGTGGCGGGTACGTTGGATCTGGAGCGCCTTACGGTGGGCGGCATCGAACGCATCGAGGTTGTCCGAGGGCCGTCCTCTTCGCTTTATGGCAGCGAGGCACTGGCAGGCGTCATCAATATTATTACGGCACGCCCTGAAAACCGCTGGCAGACGAGCATCCGTTCGCGGTACGAGACGCATCAGACGAGCGACCTCAATCTCGAAGCCGAAACCCGCACGAAACGCCTAGGTGCCCACGTCTATATCAATCGCTTTGCCACCGGCGGATACGACTTCACGCCCACCAACATTGGCCAGACGGTGCCCCAATTTACCGATTATACGGTGGGTGGCCGGTTCGATTGGGAGGTTGCCGAACGCACAGAATTCAACCTCGCGGCACGCCTTGGCACGCAGATGCAACGCAATGAAGTGGGTTTGCTGACCGGCACGGTGCCTATTGCACACGACAACCATGCGAGACGCACCGACTGGAACCTTGCCCCCACGCTCGTTCACAAGTTTAGCCCATCGCTCAAGCTGACCAGCAAGCTCTACGCTTCGCGCTTCGAGACTGACACCAAGACGTGGACACAAGATACCAGCACCCTCCAAAGCCGCACCCAGTTTGATCAGCGGTTTGGCAAAGCTGAAGTCCAACTCAACGCCATCCTTGGTACCACGCAACTCCTGACAGCAGGCGCAGGCGTCATCGGCGAGGATGTAGCCGCAGACCGCATTGCTGGTGGCACCCGTGCAGCGCAGAGCGGCTTTGTGTTCGCCCAGCACGAATGGGTACCGACGACATGGCTCGACCTCACCCTCAGCGCCCGCTTCGATGCACACAGCGACTACGGCACGAACCTTAGCCCCAAGGTCGCGCTGCTGCTCAAGCCCAACGATCGCTTGCGCGTCCGCAGCTCCGTCGGGACGGGCTTCAAAGCGCCTACGTTCCAGCAGCTCTACCTCGACTTCTCCAACGCCACATCAGGCTACAGCGTGTTTGGCTCAGTCGATGCAGCTAACGCCTTGCAACAGTTAAACGCTGAAGGGCAAGTTGCCGCATTTCTGCGCGATCTCGATGCCTTGGATGAGATCCAGCCAGAACGCAGCCTCGCGTTCAACGCAGGCATCGAGTGGATCGCCAGTACGCGGCTGCGTCCACAAGTTAACGTCTTCCGCAACAATGTGCGTGACCTGATCGAGGCCGCTCCGGTGGCCATCAAAACCAACGGACAGAGCGCGTTCACCTATTTCAACCTCAACCGCATCGTCACCCAAGGCTTCGACGTGCAACTTAATGGAAGCACTGGGACTGCCTGGCAATACGGCGTGAGCTACCAGTTCCTCGACACGTACGACCGCGACGTTATTGACCAGTTGAATGCGGGCTCCTTGTTCGGCCGGAGGGACGGCCGTGACTTCCGGCTCCGCCGCAGTGACTACGGTGGACTGATGAACCGCTCGCGACACAGTGGCACCCTTCGTCTCCAGTATCATCACACATCCCTTGGCTCGACGGTGGCGCTGCGCGGTATTTATCGAGGCCAATACGGCCTAGGCGACCGCAACGGCAACCTCATCCTCGACGCCGATAACGAATACGTGGACGGCTACTGGCTCTGGAACGTCACGGTTACCCAACATCTGCGTAAGGCCTTCACCCTGCAAGCGGGTGCACAGAATCTATTCGACCACACCGACCCAACCATGATTCCCTCACTTGCAGGACGGCTACTCTTTGCCAGCGTGCAAGTGGATTTAGATTGATTGTGCATGATGAAACAACCACACTGCCACTTCACACATAAAGCGAATAGAAATAAAATGTTAAAAACCCTCTCTTGCCGCATCCCTTTGGCTGTACTGCTATTTGGTGCCCTGCTGATTGGTTGCGACAGTTCAGATCCTGAAGCCGAGTTTATAGCCCCAGAGACTGTGATGGCAATGGACATTCCAGCCGCTCCTTTCACGGGCTTCGACCAATTGGGCCGCCCATTCGGGCCTGATACATACACCTTCTTCAGTCTCCGCACCAACCAAATTGTGGCAAATACCGACTCAGCCTCAACGCTCTGGGATATTGGGCTAAAAGGCTCGACAATCATCGTCAACGGTGGCACCAGCGGTCCTGGAGAAGGTGGTGCGCAAATCATCGAAACGCTGTTTGAAGAAGTCCTTGTCGCACCAGAAACAGGTTATGTGGTCGACTCGGCCGACAACTTTGCGATTCCGTCGGGATCGGGCAACGGCTGGTACAACTACAACCCACAACTCCAAGTCCTTTCCCCTATTCCGGGCAGGGTGCTCGTCATCCGATGCGCCGACGGAAGCTATGCCAAACTACGCATCCTGAGCTACTACCAAGGCATGCCTGACAACCCCAGCTTCGAGTCCGTATCACGCTACTATACGTTCGAATTCGTTCACCAGCCCGATGGCTCGACAAGGTTTGAGTAAGGGACTCAAGTGAGTAGGATCATGCTGCGCGCGGATGGGAATGCAGAAACCGCATGGACGAGGTTGCCTTTCGGGCAAGTATGGGGGATACGTTTGCTTGTATCCAACGACCTCTTCTTAGACACCATACGTGACGTACCTACTCGCTCATAGAGCTACCCCTTTCACACGCGCAGCGCGCACCCATCCGCGAAGGTACCCACCCACGAGCATAGCGAGTACAATATGCCCACCTTTGTCCATTACCTCCCGATTCTCACGACAATTCTTGCCATTCCGTTTACCATAATCCTGTATCGGCACTGGCGAAGCAAACCGACGGCATTGTACCTATTCTGGTGGATGTTTGGCGTTGCGATGTACGGTGTAGGGACGCTCACGGAGAGTTTGACAACCCTATTTGGCTGGGAAGTTGCCGTATTTAAAGCGTGGTATATTGCTGGCGCCTTGCTTGGCGGAGCACCATTAGCCCAAGGGACTGTCTATCTGATGCTTCGGAAGCGCACCGCCCACATCCTTACCGGTATCCTCGTCACAACAATCGTTATCGCTGCAATCTGCGTGCTGCTCTCGCCCATTAACATGGCGAATGTAGAGCCGCATCGTCTCTCGGGAGCCGCGCTTGCTTGGACGTGGACACGACTATTCTCGCCATTCATCAATATCTACGCGTTTATCTTCCTCGTCGGCGGCGCTGCGTGGTCAGCTTGGGTGTACTGGCGCGAGCGTGGCGCAGATGGCAACGGACGCATCCTTGGTAATGTCCTCATTGCCTTCGGTGCGTTACTGCCAGGCATCGGTGGAACGTCGGCTCGGATGGGATACGTAGAAGTGCTGTACGTGACGGAGTTAATCGGCTTGCTGTTCATCTGGGCAGGCTACACCGTCATGGTCGGTAACCGCACCCGCTCAATCCAT
>CAYYHN010000076.1:5819-10912 GCA_964471245.1 uncultured Rhodothermaceae bacterium
CGTAACCAGTCTGCTGTCGCCGTCGGCTCTTAGTAGACTTAACATGGATTAGGTACCTATATATACATTCTCATGTAGGTACCTGCCCCATACGCCCCACAATAGGAGACCATTTACACGGTTGAGGCGTCAAAAACACTCAATATGATTACCATAGAAATGGTTTATGAACAATATGCTCTTTCAGGCTCTCTATCTCTCTCATTAGTCCTTTGTTAACTGCGTTCAAGTAGAACTAAATAAGCTTTGGTCTTTGTAACCTGTAGCTTTGATTGAGACAGTAAGCCAAAAAATTATGCCCTGAATACTTCCTGAAGCAAAAATATAGCCTTCAGCAATCATGTGGATGAAGAAAAAGATCAAAATATAATTCAACAAATTGTTTTCCTTCCTTAAGGCATGCTTACGTCCAATAAACATTGTAACAAAAAAAATTGTCATAGCAAGACCACCTATGATTCCTGTCATAGACAAAATTGCTAGGTACGAAGAACCCGGCTCTACAACTCCGGTTTGAGAGTCTTGATCATATGTGGTGTTATTTATTTGCGATAATGGATCAACACTAGCAAAGCCGACACCAACTATGGGGCTATTTGAGAATTCACTAAGCCTATCCTCCCAAAGAGCCTCTCTAGTATTGCTTAATGTTCCTCGATTTGATATAAAATCAAATGTTGAAGTATTATCAACCAAATATGTTAGCCCAATAATTAGAAGTGGAGCACAAAAAGTCACCACAGCTACTTTCTGCATAAGTTTCATACCCACCGAAAAGATGATAAGTGAACATACTAGAGCACCTATCATTGCCACCCTGCTATTGGATAGCAATAATGCGTATAAACAGAATAATGCTAATGCAATAAATACCTTGCGTCTATGCTTATAATTGACTATGTGCCATATACAATATATCAGGCCAACTGAAGAAAATGGCGCTAGAAGCATGCTATGAGTAAATATGCCGGAAAAAGGTCCTCTTCCAAGATTAGGAAGTCCCAAAATAGACCAAATTACAGACAACACACTGCCCACAACACCCAAATATACAATTAAATTCCTCAGTAGTTTCTCCCTAAATA
Source organism: uncultured Rhodothermaceae bacterium (assembly GCA_964471245.1). Classification (GTDB taxonomy): domain Bacteria; phylum Bacteroidota; class Rhodothermia; order Rhodothermales; family CAYYHN01; genus CAYYHN01. The sequence continues at coordinate 6,905 of CAYYHN010000076.1, forward strand.
TAAGGGTACTTGTATTAACATAAATAGGCCCAACAACAAACATGGTTATCATAAAATACACCAATCGCTCTGGGGCTCTAAAATACTCAGGAATATCGTTCGCAATAACACTGATGAACGGACCTATTAAGAGTAAGAATAGATATTCAACTTTCAGCCGTGCCCGGATAACTAGATTGATTGCAATTATTGATAATAGTAGAGCAACGTGTAGTAAAGCCCAAGGTAAGTCTATAAGCAGATAGTTTGACAATAGTGTTGCTCTTGTTACAAGCAAAATAGACAACACAATCGCCAAGAAAGAAAACACTTTATTTATCTTCATAATACCTAAGTCTTCTGGACAGGCTAAGGATTAGGTACGACAAGACGAAACCTTTTCAGAGGGGTAAGTTTCAGTGAACTTGTATTATTTGAGAGCTGAATATCTTAGACCCCAAAAATTTTACATTGGCTTTCATTCAATACATTAGCTATGCATATATAAGATTTAGTTACCAAACAATCACCACATTCCTTAACTAATACATTTGGCTAGAATCCTGCACTAATACGCATACATAAAGACTGATTACTTATTTATTTTACCCAAACAATATGATACTTACAACTTCACCTTAATAGCCCCAAGCATATTAGTACATGGAAAACAAATCATAAACCCACGGTCTTCATAACTATTATCAAAAGATAAATAAACATATTCAACGCGAATTGATGTAGTATCCGAAGAATAAATATTTACCTAAGAAATAGTATTTAACCTCAAAAGAGATTACTAGGCAACTCGCTTTTATTTCGGGACAGGATTAATCTTTCGATCCAGTCTTGCACGATAATACCGCCACTTTTCGACCCAAAATATGATCATCAACCTCAATAAGACTATTCACAAATAATCTTACCGCCTCACTTTTTATTCAAACCAGTGGCAAAACGGTTTCTTAGATCCAAGAAACTAGTTCCGATTGGCGATATCCAAGGCATTACAGAATTGTCAAGCTACTTTTCCGGGGGTACGTTCTCCATAGTAATCATAGTACCCATACCCATACCCGTACCCATACCCATATCCACCATAAGCTGCTTTAGGGTCAAAACGATTTAGCACTACCCCCGTTGGCTTAACACCAATAGCATCAAGTGCCTCACGTGTACGTACGAGTCCATGCCAATCTGTAATTTTGGCTGAACTAACTAAAACAGTAGCATCACAATAAGATGCTACTAGTAACGAATCTGTAACAGCCAATACAGGAGGCGTATCTATTATGATAACGTCGAATTCTTGTCTAGCTTTCTCTAAAAAATCGCGCATTTTGCGGGACCCTAGAATTTCAGCAGGATTCGGTACAGATTTGCCACTTGGCAGTATGTAAAGATCATCTACGCCAGATGCATATGTGTACCAATTTGTATGTTGCGACTGAAACAGCACTTCTACTAGTCCAGGTTCACGTGATACCCCAAACACTTTATGCCCCGTAGATCGACGTAGGTCAGCATCAACATAGAGCGTACGAAGACCAGCTTGTGCCATTGTAATGGCTAAATTTGTAGATGTAGATGTTTTACCTTCGCCGGGAGCTGAACTAGTCACCAAGATAACTTGCACCGACTTATCAACCCGACTAAACTGTAGATTTGTTCTTAGACGACGGTACGACTCGGCAACTGGTGATAATGGATTAAGCAAAGACATAAGTATTGTACTATACACATTGCCATCAACATTCACTGTACTTTTCCCTTGAAAGTCAGCCTTGATTGTACGGGCCATATCTGGCACGACACCAAGGACGGTATGTCCAAGCTTCCGCAAATCTTCCGGTCTTCGAATCTTATTGTCCATAGCATTTCTGAGGAAGGCAAGTCCTAACCCTAACATTAACCCCAACACTCCCCCTAATGCTAGGTTCATTGCCTTCCGAGGTCGAACAGGCGCTTTTGGGACAATCGCCTCATCAATAATCCGCACATAACCAATCTCACTTTGTTCAGCTACATTTGCAGACTGAAAGCTTTTAACTACTTCCAATAGGATCTCTCTGCGAAAATCCATGTCTTGCTTAAGGCGCTCAAGGATAACTTCCTTCTGCGGAACCTTACCTAACTGTTGCCTGAATTGAGCAAGGTTCGTTTCGAGAATGCCTTTTCCTGCTTCGAGTTGGGATATTACAACTCGTTGCTCCAATATCTGACGCCGCAGTTCTTGTAATCTAGTAAGGAACTGCCCACCACCAGAAGCCTGCCCTAAAGGACTAGCTACATCTATTCCATTTTCTCGAACTAATTGCTCGACATACTGATTAGAAAGCTGGTTCACCTCGCGGTTCAATCTATCTACCGCTGCAAGTTGGTCGACTAAATCTTGATCTGTTGGGTTTGCTCTAAGTTCTGGATTTCTCGCGTATTTCCTTTGAATGCTCGTTTCAAGCTCAGCAATTTCTGTTTGCAAGCTCTGTATTGTCAATAACCCACCGTTAGCAATTGAGTTAGCGAGCTCAGGAATTAGTGCATTTAATTCGCTTTCAAACTCTGCCTTGGCAGCACGAGCCATAAGCAACTCACTTTCAGCCTGATATAAACGTCCTTGCACATCTTGGACTTGCTCAAGCAATACGCGCGCTTCTTCTCCAGGGGCTACAACTTGCTCATTATCAAGAAACGCCATCAAATCTGCTTCCGCTGACTTGAACAAACCATCAAACTGGTCAACCATATTTTGCAAATATGATCGAGCTTCGGTCATACGCTCTCGACTTGTCGAGCGGTTGTAATACTGAAACTCTTCTGCCGTAGCTGTGGCAATGAGTCGGGCTTCTTCTGGGATAGTACTTGTAGCCTTAATTTCGATCAAATCCACCATTCTGCCCAGTGGAGATACTGTCACATAGCTTCCTCCTAATCGTTCTGCTACTTCGAGCTGATTTGGAGAGCCACCACCTGTATCCTCAAGTATGCTTAGTAATTGGGTTGTACCGGGCACTTGTCGCATCTGCATAAGTCGATCTGCTACTGCAACACGTATCCTTCTCGACTTAATTATTTCTACTTCGTTTGCAACATTATTGTTATCAAACTCCAATCCTAGTGACTCCCCCAAATTTGGCATAGTGGATTGATTATCAATCAATACCAAGCTCTTGGCCTCATATTCTGGTGGAACTGTCCATGTATAAGCGGCGGTGATGGCAAGTACTATGACGAAAGCGCCGATGATCAACCATTTACCTTTAAGCAAAATGTCAAAAAGATCACGAAATGAGATTTCGTCTTGACTTTGATCTGGACCTTGAACGTAGGAAGTAGTTCCATTTGTGTATGGTCCACTTCCGTTCAGCGGGGAGGGATGGCGTTCACTAGCCATACTCGTACAATAAATTTATAAGCAGTGCGACTAAATACACCGCTTTGAGGGAAAAATGATAATAGCCAGAAAATCTAAAGCTACTGTCCGAAGAGCATTATGATTTTGAGTGCTCTAATTTGATAGAGTAAGAAGATAGGGGTAGTATCACTGGAACACAACTGTATCAAATGAAGCCAAAGTGAGAGCAAGCTAAAACTCGATGAGGTCAGCAATGAAGTCTTTATCCTCTCCCCATACACTTCATCTACAATGTTCAGGGTCCGATCAGATTTAGCACCTCAAGAGGCACCAATGCCATACTTACCTTCGGCTCATCAGATCTAATTGTGGAATTACCAACAACACTACATCAAACACCAAATGTATCTTGTATTCATTGCTAAAATTGCTACAAATGGCTTACTGATGTATTGAATTATATGTCCAAAGACAAAAAGTCCCTTGGTAAATGAACATTGGTATTGGTCGTTGAAACGGCTCAAGGTGCCAGAATGTATACCTTCCACTTAACCTAGGCACCTACAGAAGTAGCGATCTCGAGCCTACTTTTGGCTTCGACAATGACAACGCAAATAGATACAGTGACACTCCACCGCCTAAAGGCGGCGGCTTCAGAGGCCACCGTCGCCCAAGGG
>CAYYHN010000077.1:0-9678 GCA_964471245.1 uncultured Rhodothermaceae bacterium
CTCAAACTCCAATGTGGACGAACCGGCTAGTACAGAAAACTCAACACCAGCGTCCCCAATTACCATGGCAGATGTTGAAGCAGCCCAACAAGCGTGGGGTGAGGGCATCGTTACTATTGGGAATGCCTTTACTAATGGTGAAGACTACCGCGCAGTTGCAGCCGATCACGTACGCAAATTTTATGCGTACGGTAGTTCCACTATCCTTTTTAAGCCAACCCTTGCTGCTGAAGATCAATTCCGTGGCGACTTCGACGAGGCGCTGAGCTACTTCGTTGGTACAGATGGCACCGAGGACAACGGTTTCGCTATAGCTCCTTACACCAATGTCCGTTGGGAAAATGAAGGGACCATCATCGACGACGAAGGAGACATGGCAATGGCGATGGCAATGGGCAACTACTTCTTCACGGGCACTGATGGCAACGTGACGAAGGTGGAGTACACCTTTGGATATATGAAGGACGACAATGGAGACATGAAGATTGTACTCCATCACAGTTCTCTACCCTTCTCGGCAAACTAGGCGTTGATACAAGCGATTTATCCTTCACCCGATAAACCGCAAAGCATAAAAAAGGCGCTGGTGCATCACTCGAATGCACCAGCGCCTTTTTGGGTTTAGCCCCCGCTGCGGTGATTAACCCATGCGCGCCTCAAAGTCATCCATAAAAGCAACGAGGGCTTGCACACTAGCCAACGGGCACGCGTTGTAGATGGAAGCCCGCATCCCGCCAACCGAGCGATGCCCTTTTAGCGCAACCAAACCAGCCTGTGCAGCTTCCTCGATGAACGTCGCCTCAAGATCCGTATTGTTCAAGCGGAAGGTAACATTCATCAATGATCGCGCATCCGGCATGACGGTCCCTTGGTAGAAGTCCGTCCGGTCAATGCGTTCGTAGAGCAAAGTGGCTTTACGCATGTTGACGTCTTGAATGCCTGCGATCCCACCTTGCCCTAAGAGCCACCGCAGCACTTTTTCGACGATGTATACGGCGAAGACCGGCGGCGTATGGAACAGCTTAGCGGTGTGCGTGCCGTAGTCGAGCAGCGTAGGCAATTCCGCCTTCCGTGTTGCCAAGAAGTCATCGTGGATGAGCACGACGGTCGTTCCGGCTGGGCCGATGTTCTTTTGTGCACCCGCGTAGATTAGGCCATAGCGTGCTAATTCAAGCGGTCGACTGAGGAAGTCACTCGAAGCATCGCAGACCAAGGGCACGTTCGCTTCCGGCTCTTCGTGAAACTGCGTGCCGAAAATGGTGTTGTTGGAGGTGTAATGCAGGTAGGCGGCGTCCTCACTGCATGACCACGTACTGGGGCTGGGGATGTAGTTAAAATTACGGTCTGCACTGCTCGCCACAACGTTGACGCCCCCAATGAGTTGGGCTTCTTTGATGGCTTTCTTGGACCACGTGCCCGTATTGACGTAGTCCGCCGAGCCATCCATAGGCAAAAAGTTGAGCGGCACTTGGTGGAATTGCATGGAGGCACCGCCCTGCAAAAAGAGGATGTGCCATGCATCATCGAGTCCAAGCAGCGTCCGCATGTGGGTACGTGCCTGTGCGGCAATTTCCGTATACTCTGGCGAACGATGGCTGATCTCCATCACGGAAGCGCCTGCCTGACGATACACCGGCAGTTCGTCGCGCAACTCCTGCATGACAGCTAGCGGAAGCGTCCCGGGTCCGGCAGAAAAATTGTGCAGGCGTTGCTCGCTTCCTTCGTCGGGCCGCAACAAGACGTGCGGTGTGCTCATTCTATCCATGTAGTCTCCCCCAATTCATGATGTGTCCTTTGGGCAGATGTGCCAAACCGTCGGCACAGGTCAATTGGATGCAGTATACGTCAGGTTTGTTTGAAAGAGGAAATACGTAACGATATCCTGAAGTTGACCCGCAACAACGGCCACAAGGCTTGGCGCCCGAAGGAAATGGCGCGCCAACTGGGCTACCGCGACCGTGGGCATTACGAAGCGTTTCGCAACATGCTTGGCACACTGGAGCGTGAAGGCTTACTGGCGAAAGTGAAGGGCGGGAAATACCAATACCGCTCCCCCAAACGTAAAAGCGAAGGCGTCCTTTCGGTTACTCCCCAAGGCTTTGGGTTCATCAAAGTTGACGGCCGGAAAGAAGATCTGTACGTACGGCGGGCTCGGATGAAAAACGCCTTGGACGGGGATACCGTAGCCTTCGCCATTCGCCCCGACACCAAAGGCAAACGCAATGCCGAAGCGGATGTCCTGAAGGTGCTCAAGCGCAAACGCACCGACGCCGTGGGCACCTTCCGCGACGAAGGCTATGCGATGTACGTCGAGCCGGACGACCCAAGGTTGATCTATTCAATTTACCTGATTAACCCGCATCCAGCCGTTGAAGATGGCGACAAAGTCGTTGTTACCATCGAGCGCTTTGATGACCCGCGCAGTGCACCGATGGGGCACATCCGCGAGGTGCTGGGCTCGTCTGAGGATCCGCGTACACAAGTGCTTGCCCTCGCGCGTAGTTTTGACATCGAGGCTGGTTTTGCAGCAGGCGTGCGCGCTGAGGCAGAAGCCATTCCCACACGCATCCCGGAGGAAGCACTTGTAGGACGACGTGACTTTCGAGCAACGCAGACCTTTACCATCGACCCGATCGATGCAAAAGACTTCGACGATGCCATACACCTAACGCCCTTGCCTGACGGCGACGTCCAGCTGGGCGTCCACATTGCAGATGTCAGCCACTACGTCGCGCCCGGCTCACAGCTTGATGACGCAGCATTCGTACGCAGCACCAGCGTTTATCTCGTCGACCGCGTTATTCCGATGTTGCCTGAGAAACTATCGAACGAAGTCTGCTCGTTGCGGCCGCATGAGGACAAGCTGACGATGACGTGTTTGATGGACATAGACGCCTCGGGGGCGGTCACGCGCTACGAGATTATGCCGTCGATCATCCGGTCGCAGCATCGCATGACGTACGAGGAAGCGCAAGAACTGATCGACTACCCGGAGCCCTCGCATCCACTGCATGACGCCTTGCAAAACGCAGCCAAGCTTGCGGCTCGTTTGACAGCGCAACGCTTCGAAGAAGGATCGATTGATTTCGATTTGCCTGAGGTTAAAGTGGTGCTCGATGCAGAAGGCATCGTCAAGACGATCCTCAAGAAAGAACGGAAAGCAGCGAACCGACTCATCGAAGAGTTCATGCTGCTCGCCAACCAAACCGTTGCACGGCACCTCGCCAACCTGTCGCCGAAGCGCCCCAGTGTGTACCGCGTCCACGAATATCCGGATGCACCGCGTATCCAGAACCTAGCAAAGTACGTGCGCGCCTTTGGGTATCGTCTGAACCACAACGAAGGCCGGGTCGAAGCGCGTGACCTGAATGCGTTGCTCCGTGAAGTACATGGCTTGCATGAGTCGGTGGTGATCGAGACAGCAGCCTTGCGAGCAATGGCCAAGGCGAAATATTCGACCAACAACGTTGGGCACTACGGGTTAGGCTTCCAACATTACACTCACTTCACCAGCCCCATCCGCCGCTACCCTGACTTGATCATTCATCGGCTTCTCAAGCACTATGCAGCCGGTGGTTCGCCCGTCGACAGGTCCGAACTCGAACGGCAATGTGATCATTGTTCGGAACGCGAAAAAGCGGCGGTAGAGGCCGAGCGGGCCTCCGTCAAGCTAAAGCAAGTCGCCTACATCCAACAGCACTTAGGCGAGACGTTTGACGGCGTCATCAATGGTGTTGCGCGGCACGGGGTGTACGTGGAGCTCACCGATATCCTTATCGAAGGGCTGGTCCACGTCCGCGACCTCGACGACGACTATTATGACTACGACGAACAGCGCTATGCGGTCATCGGTCGGCGACGCGGCCGCATGTTTCGGCTTGGCGATCCCGTGCGCGTTGTCGTAGCGGCAGCCAACATAGAAACACGCGAAATCGATTTTGTCTTTGCGGACGCTTAGTTTGATCCACGCGTGGATTGAATCTTCAAGACGAAGAGAGGGCGTTTGTTCAACCTTCTTCGACACGTTGTTTCGTCGATTCCTTGTCTCCTTGGATTCGGGTGGATACGTCCAGACTGAATTTCGTTTATTGGGACTGGCATAGTCCTTGTCAAGCGTATTTTTTATCTGCACGCAACTGAATCGGTTCGATTCATCGCGCCCTTGCGTGCTAACTTATGCCCCATTTTTCTCAATTTCCCCGTTTTTGGGAACTGCTACACTCACCCGCCCAAGCTTACCCCTTCCTGGCATGTATCGGTACGAGACCCGAAACCGCGCGACTTGGAGCCTCCTGACTCGCAACCAATGGCGCGTATTTATTCGGACGTTGCAAGCTCGACAACGTCCTTGGATCTGGGGCCTACTAGGATTCTTCAGCCTCTATATCGCATTCATCCTGACAACCTTTGGCTTCTATTTTGATCGGTTTCTGCCCTTCTTTGCACCGGGTCAGACACCCATTGCCGTCGTCAACGCGAACATCGTCCCTGTGCTAGCATCCTTGTTCGGTGTTCGCTTCCTCATTCAGAAGACGCCCAATCTCAAGCTCAAGCCCTACCGCCACCTCCCTATTCGCGAGAACACCTTGGTTGGCTTTTTCCAAGCTACGAGCTTGCTTAGCTTGCACAATGTCTTCCCCTTGCTGTTCTTCGTGCCGTTTTGGTTCCGATTCGTTCTCCCCAATGCACCCACACTCGTTGGGGCATGGAGTTGGCTTGGCGGCGTGCTACTGCTCATTGCTGCAAGCAATTATGGTACGTTGCTGGTTCGCTCGCTAATGACCCACCGGACCCCCACCTTTCTTGCTTTTTTGGCAGGGACCTTGGTCCTTTCAGCTTTCGACCAATGGAGTGGCCTTCAATTAACGAATCATGCCTCTACGGCGTTGTTCAACGGTTTGCTCCTCAACAAAGCCACGGTTGCACTTTTGCTTCTTCTTGTGGCAGGCTGGTGTTACCTAGCTTCCACGTTTAATCTACGGAGCAGCCTTCGCTCAGAGCCTGTCTCCACACGACGCCTTGCTGCAACAGCCATACCGTGGCACTGGGCCGAACGCATAGGCCCATTGGGGCAGATGATTGCGCTCGAAGGCAAAATGATGCTGAGGAACCGTCGCCCCCAACATTACGCCCTAATTGCACTCCTCTTCTCTACAGTCTACCTCATCTTCTTGCTCGCAAATCCCAACGTTTATGGTGGTCCTCTCCTCGGTGCCATCATTGGACTCTTTGCTTCCGGAGGCTTTGTGCTCAACTATGGCCAGCTCATGTTCGCATGGGAAAGCACACACTTCGATGCCCTTCTAACGCGCCCGCTCACCTTACGTCGCTATCTGCAAGCCAAGTTGGTGTTGCTGCAGGCCTCCTGCCTCCTCTTTTTTTTTGTGAGCCTTCCCTTTTTCCTTTGGCTCGCGCCGCACCTACTTGGCTTACATGTTGCCTTTCTGTTCTACAATGCAGGAATCACGTGCTTATTGGTCCTCGTGCTTGCCGTCCGAAACCGTCGGCGCATCAATGTTGATCGCTCAGGCGGCTTCTTCAATTACGAAGGTTTTTCAATGATGCACTGGTTGTGGTTCATTCCAACCACTTTACCGCCGATAATCTTACTATTGATCTTTTTTAAGGACCCGGCGCTAGCATGGTGGTCGCTCGGTGGCATGGGGTTTATCAGCCTTTTAGCCTTCCCGATTTGGTCCGCACTCTTTACTAACCAACTGGTTCGCCGCCGCTATGACATGGCCGAAGGATTTCGCAGGGATGACCATTAGCATATCCGAACTCCGAAAGGATTTCGGCGCAAAGCGCGCAGTAGATATCGCAACCTACACAGTCCGCTCAGGCGAGCGCATCGGTTTGGTAGGCAGCAATGGTGCAGGTAAAACCACCCTGCTTCGTCTGATGCTCGACTTGATCGAAGCCGACACAGGCTCCGTACTTCTAGGCGGCATCAATGTAGCCAAAGACCCAGCGTGGAAAGGGTATGTGGGTTCCTATTTAGACGACGGCTTTCTAATCGACTACCTGACGGCCGACGAATACTTCGCCTTTGTGGGCGCGTTGTACGGCATGAGTACGGCAGCGATCCGAGAAGCACTAGCTCCCTACCAACCGTTTTATCCGGATGAGCCATTCGGGCAAACCACGAAATACATCCGCGAACTGTCCTTAGGCAACCGCAAAAAAATCGGTGTAATTGCGGCGATGTTCGTTCGCCCCAAGCTACTCATCCTCGATGAACCCTTTGCCAATTTGGACCCACCTTCGCAGATTCGCCTAAAGCAATTACTACGCGCACTCAGCGATGCTCACGGTACCACGCAACTCGTCTCCAGCCACGACCTCGGCCACGTCACCGACATCTGCACCCGCATCACACTTCTCGAAAAAGGCCTCATCGCCCGCGATACCCCCACCTCCGATGCGACCCAGCAGGAGCTAGAGCAGTACTTTACGTTCGAGGATTGAGATCCAAGATCCCAATTGGTAGTCGGTCATTTAAGTAGAAGCCAAGTTCATGACAAGGACACCATTTCGCGATGACCTTATTATTTCAATAAGGCCTGCCGGAATACATATTGCGAACAGGAATACAGGAGCAGCCCATGAGATCCACTCGCCGAATCCTGCTGCTTTTGGGCACCCGCGGTTAATCATTGGTGACTTCAGTCTAGCCCTAAAGACGCTTTCGATTGGGGCCCGCAAGGTACGTCGACCGATTCTCGGGAATTTTTTGCTTTCTCGATTTAGAAACATCACGTGGAAGATTGAACGCTCAATGGATGGAGGCTGAGGAGAAATTGAGAGACGAGCACTAATGGATTTAGCAGAGCGTTTAGGTGCCCTATCTGTCGAAATCACAATCGCTCCTGATTCCAATTCGTGAAATTGGTCAGCTATTCTGTAACTATTCGGGCGTAGCTTTTGGTGCGATGATGGACTCATCTGCACCATTCTCACGAGTTGCTTCGCCCTTATGTCGCCAACCCCTGACCAAATTGGTCTGCTCCTCACCCACACACCTCCGTTTAGTGTCCTTCCCGACGGCGCTCGCACGGATGTCCTCGAAGCCCTCCTCATGGCATTTTACGAGGCTGGTGAACATATCATCGCCCAAGGCTCCGATGACCACGCCTTTCTCTACCTTGTCATCTCGGGGCATGTACACGTCCGGACGCCCTCAACCCATCAGCTCATCGACGCGCACGGCCAAGGCGACGTATTTGGTAGCATTGGCTTGCTGCAAGGAGGCGTAACGGCCTACGAAGTCGTTGCCGTAGCCCCCACGCGTTGCGCCCTGCTTCCTGCCGACCAGTTTCATCGGCTTTATAGCCAATACCCCACGTTTGGCGCATTCTTTCGAGGGAGCGTAGCCGCGTCTGCACGCACATTGCATGCGCCAGAAGACTTAGCAGGCCCCCATGTGCTCTTCCAAACACCGATGCGGCAGTTGGTCCAGCGCGGGCCTGTGCAATGTGCACCAGACACCACTGCACAAGCAGCGGCACGCACGATGCGCGATGAGCACGTGGGTTCCATTCTCGTGGTGGTAAACGACCAAGCTGTAGGTATTCTCACCAACAATGACCTGCGCAACAAGATCATCGCAGAAGGCCAGCCGCTCGCTACACCTGTAGCAGACTTGATGAACAGCCCTGTCATCACCCACCCAGCGGACGCTCCCGTACTTCATGCGTGGATGACCTTGATGCAGCATCGGATCCATCACATCGTGCTCACGGAAGCAGATGCCGCTGATAGTCCTGTTGTGGGCGTTCTTTCGGATAAGGATATCCTTCGTGTACACGGCTACAACCCCGTGGCGCTTATCAAACGCATACAGCGCGCCGCATCGGTCAGTCAGCTTCTGAATGTACGTGCGGAGTTGAACCAACACCTTGTACACCTCCATCGGCTGGGTATGCGTACCGAAGACCTCATTGCCCTCAACACCGAGGTCAACGATCGCCTCACCGTACGAGTGCTCGACTTGGTGCATGCCAATTGGTTGGAGAAGGCTCCTGCCCCAGTAGCTATGTTACGGTGGGCATGGATCTCTTTGGGTAGCGAAGGCCGCGAGGAGATGAGCCTCAAGACGGACCAAGACAACTCGTTGATTTACGAGCAGCCCTCGGCCCATGCGGAGGCGCACCAAGCACACACATGGTTCTTGCAGCTCGCGGAGGCCGCCAACGAAGCACTCGCAGCCTGTGGCTTCATACTCTGCCAAGGCGAGGTCATGGCGCGCAATCCCAAATGGTGTCAACCTTTACCCGCTTGGAAGCAAACCTTTCGGCGCTGGATCCTCGAACCCGACCCCAAAGCCCTGATGCATGCGTCGATCTTCTTCGACTTACGGCACCTCTACGGCGACGAGTCCCTCGTCAACGCGCTGCTCGACGACCTGAAGCTTGCCTTGCGCGATGAACGCGGCTTTTTGCCCTTCATGATGCACAACGCACAAACCAACAAGCCGCCACTCTCCTTCTTCAAACGCTTCGTCCTTGAACGCTCGGGCGAACACCGCAACACCTTCGATGTCAAACTACGCGGCCTGATGCCCATTGTGGATGTGGCCCGTGTTCTCGCGTTGGAACATGGCTATTTCACCTCAACCAATACCCTCGATCGGCTTGAACACGTAGCGAGCGAACAACCAGAGTCAGCCGAGACGGCCAACAATGCCTCCGACGCCTATCGCTACCTCATTCAAATCCGCCTTACGCAGCACCTCGAAGCCCTCGAAGCAAACGAACCGTTACACAACCACATCGACCCCTCCAAACTCACTAAAGTCCAGCAGCAGATGCTCAAAGCCGTCTTCGGCATCATCAGCGACATGCAAGAAGTCCTCAGCCACCGCTACGGCGCGGATATGATGAGGTGATTGGGAGTTCGGGGAGTTCGGGGAGTTCGGGGAGTTCGGGGAGTTCGGGGAGTTGAATGTAGCGGCCAGTCTAGCATCAAGTTGCCTTACCTTTCGAATGTGGTGTAGATTCGAAACTGCCCATGCTCTACTAACTTATAGCGTGCATGCCAAGACACCTCGATTAACCACTTTGCCCAATAACCAAATCTTTCCTACTCCCAATCTGCCCATATTTCCCAAACCGTCCTCACTTCCCAACCTCTTTTACCACAAAACGGCATCCACGCGAACGCAGATGCCGTTTTTAACCGAATAGATGTCGAACGACGTTACGCGATGGTCACGTCATCGTTGAGGTAGACATCTTGGATGGCGTTGAGAATTTCGACGCCTTCAGCCATGGGGCGCTGGAAGGCTTTGCGGCCGGAGATGAGGCCCATGCCACCTGCGCGCTTATTGATGACCGCCGTTTTAATGGCCTGCTGCATGTCGTTCTTGCCCGAGGCCCCACCCGAGTTGATCAGACCTGCGCGGCCCATGTACCCGTTGGCCACTTGGTAGCGCGTCAAATCGATGGGGTGATCCGAGGCGAGTTCGGTGTAAATACGCTCGTCGAGCTTGCCGTAGCTGGAATTGCCCGTATTGAGCGCTTTGTAGCCACCGTTGGACACGGGCTGCTTCTGCTTCAGGATATCAGCTTCGATGGTGGCACCAATATGGTTGGCCTGCCCCGTCATGTCGGCGCTGGCTTCATGGTTAACGCCATTCACTTTGAAGCCAGAGTTACGCATGTAGCACCAGAGGATAGT
>CAYYHN010000077.1:9698-10898 GCA_964471245.1 uncultured Rhodothermaceae bacterium
ATGCCAAGCTCGTGTGCATGGGCAAAAGCTTCGGACACCTCTACGATCTGGCGATTCGAGTCTTCTGAGCCGAAATAGATGGTCGCTCCGATGGCTGCACAACCCATGTTCCATGCCTCCTCGATACGAGCAAACATGATCTGGTCGAACGTATTGGGGTACGTCAGCAGTTCATTGTGGTTGATCTTCAGGATAAACGGAATCTTGTGGGCATACTTCCGCGCCACCGACCCGAGCACACCATAGGTAGAAGCAACCGCATTGCAACCGCCCTCGATGGCAAGCTTGACGATATTTTCTGGATCAAAGTAGATCGGGTTTTTGGCAAAAGAAGCGCCACCCGAGTGCTCAATCCCTTGGTCAACAGGGAGGATCGAGAGGTAGCCGGTACCACCCAAGCGTCCTTTGTCAAACATCGTTTGGAGCGAACGAAGCACTTGTATCGAACGGTCCGTATCGGCAAAGACGCGATCGACGAAGTCACCACCTGGCAGATGCAGGTGTTCTTTGTTGATGGTAGTACTGGTGTGTTCGAGCAGATACGCAGCTTCGTCGCCGAGTACATCGGCAATAAATGAAGTGGTGACTTCAGCCATAAGATTGCACCTCTGTTGGTCCGTAAGAGAGTTTCTCAGTCGATTGGTGAGCCGGTAAGGGCCAAATCTGCCTCCGCATGTGATGAGGAGCTTGCAGTAGCACAAGCTTACAGCCCATTACCGGTCAGGCATTGCAAGCAAGATACCGTGTTTTCTGTCCGAAATCACCAATGAGACCTGTAGTAAAAGCCCTTACAAGGTAGCATGCACAGGCGCACCGTGTTCTTAATGGGACCTTTACATCACCGTGTCATACGAACCGGACCGAAAGCTGAGCTGGTATGGCCGATGGATCCCTAAGCCACTGTGCCAATCGCTCGCCAAGATAGGCTCCCATCAAAATACCCTTCGAGCCCAGACCGGTAAGCGCCCACACACGCCCTTTGGGTTCGACATGCCCCACCATCGGCAAGCGGGTGCGCGGGACCGTAACACGTACGCCGGCTTGGGCTGCAATGACCTCTGCCTCACGGATCGAAGGGATCAGTTGTTGAACCTTATCGAGTATGGTTTCGGTGTGCTTAGGATCCGGATTCGTGTCCTCGAACGAGTGCTCGTAGGTGCTACCAAGCGTGATGGTGTCCTCAGCAAGAACCGCGTATCC
>CAYYHN010000078.1:0-10863 GCA_964471245.1 uncultured Rhodothermaceae bacterium
AGTTGCCTGCGATCACAAATTCGCCAAAGGCTGTGATCAGTGCTCCAGCATCACCGCCGCTCAGGATGAGGCGCGTCGATGCGACGTTGAGGGAGAGGCGAAACAGCGTAGTAATGAGTAACAAGCCCGGAAATATGGCAAATTCGAGCGGTTTCGTTGCGTAAAACGCTGTGAGCAGAATTGTGAGGCTGACGGCTAGGTTTGTCGCCAGCAGCATGTCAAGCAGGAAGCTAGGCAACGGCACCACCATCACTGCAAGGATGGACACCACACCAACGGCAATGGCCATCTCTGGGTTGAATACCTTAACGGCGGGCTGATTTGAGGCCGAGAGAGCGAGGTTAGACACTGGGCGGGATAGTTTACTGTTCGTCAGAGCGTGGCGGGATCCGTGAGTAGGAGCTATAGGTGCTGCTTTTGAGGCAGCATCAAGGCCATATGAGGAGCTCCCTAGGTGCATCGTTGTGTAGGTTCATACAGCAGAACATTAGGCGGCAGGACGACGGTTTTGCTGGCGATAGATCTCCGCGAGCAGTGTTGCAACAGCGGCGTACAAGTCCTCTGGGATCTCCATGCCTTCCTCGACAGCCGCGTACAGTGCCCGCGCAAGCGGACGGTTCTCGACAGTCGGGATGTTGTTTTCCTTCGCCAAGTGTTTGATTCGCAGTGCGCGCTTGCGAATACCCTTGACGAGCACGGTCGGTGCAGGCGCTTCGTTGGGGTCATACCGCAAGGCTACAGCATAGTGCGTCGGGTTGGTGACCACGACATCAGCTTTGAGGACGGCGTGATCAAGGCGTGGACGGCGCAGGATTTCGCGGGCTTTCTCCCGCATCTTGCTTTTCACCTGCGGGTCACCTTGCATCATTTTCTGTTCATCGTCGATCTCCTGCTTACTCATTTTCATGTCTTCCTTGTACTGCCACTTCTCATACACGAAGTCGACAGCTGCAAGGAAAATCAGGACTACGAGAATCTTGAGGACGAGCGCAAACATCCACATCGCGAGCATTTGCAAGGTGTCCATCATCGGCAGGGTATGAAGCTGCATCAGCTCCGGCATCAGCCCATTAATATGGAGAAATGCGATGGGGCCTACGATCGCAATCTTAAGCAGGGCTTTTCCCGTTGAAACCAGCCCTTTGATTGAGAAAATGCGCTTAAGGCCTTTAAGGGGGCTCAGGTTTTCGATTTTGGGTGCTAGGGGCTTCGTGGTAATGTTGATGCCCGACTGCATCAAGTTGAAGGTGATCCCGCAGGCCATCAAGACGCCGAGCAGTGGCGTTAAAATGCGCGCCGTTTTCTGCATTAAGTCCATACTCATCAGCGTGGCGACTTCGGGAGTCATGTCGATGGTTGCCGCTTGAGAAAAAATGTCGGCGGTTAGGCGCTTGAGAGCATCGAACGTACCCGTTGCACCCATGTACATGACCGACAGGCCAAACGTCAGCATCAGCACAGAAACCACTTCCTGCGACTTAAAGACGTTGCCATCCTCCCGTGCCTTCGAGATGCGGTACGGGGTAGGGTCAAATTGCTTATCGCTCTTGTCGGCCACTACAGACGCTCGCGCGGTCTGGCTCTACACTTGTCGAATACGAGCGTTACAGAAAACAACGTGCCGACGCCGCAGGGCCATCGTGCCGGGCGATTGGGCGATTTAAGCAGGGAAAGACGTGCGTATGTAGGGAAAGAGATGCCCGGTGGCTCAAGACCTGAATGCGGCGTTGGTAAGACCGCTATAGCCGTACCGAGACACCATTCCGCAGAAAGATGTCGAGCGATTCAATATTGTCCGGTGGCCGAGCATCGTAGCGGAGGTTGAAGGTTGTCGTAAGCGTTACGCGTTTCGTGAGGCTGATCGCTAGCGCAGCGTCGTTCAATAGGCGGATGTCGGCGAAGGCGTCTAGGCGGGGTTGGACGTAGAGGGTTTGGATGAGCGAGACGGTGTCGGTGAGTTTGAGGCGGATATTGACGTAGCTGCTCCAGCGGGGCGCGGTAACCGTAGCGGGGTGCTCGGCCACTTTGTCGCGGTCCAATACTTCGTGCTCGAGCATGAGCGACGTACCGGGAAAGACCTGCACGCGGCTGGTGCTATCGGCGAGCAAGCGGAGACGGAGGCGCAGACCCGTGCCGCCGAGGGCTCGGCTTTTGAGCAACGTAAAGCGGTCGCGCTCGATCTGCGTGAAGGCTTCCCACACCAGTTGAGAGGAGAGGTCGTAGTTGTAGCGTAGATGCAAGAACGATCGGTCGCGAAAGGCTGAGCCGCCTTGCTCGCCATAGCGTAAGCTGCCGGTCACGAATGTATAGTGCTTCGTGTGCCGGTAGTCCAACCGCGTTGCCATACCCACTTCCGCAAAGTTCGAGTTGCCCGACCGGAACATGACATCCGTAGAAAACGACAATGCTAGTCCATCCTTGTCAACGGAGCGCAAGGTTTCGATGTTGACTTGAGCGAGTAATGGGGCAGCGTGGGCAAGTGCTAGCCCGAACAAGAGCAGCAGGCGCATCAATACTGGAAACCGAGCTTCAAGTTGAATGTCGTCTCCTCGGGTGAGACGCCAACAAAGCTGGTGAGGGCAAAGGCGTCGAAGAGCGTGAACCAAACGCCGCCGCCATAGCCTTGGTGCCATACGTCGGAGTCTTCGCCGTCTGTCCAGACTCGGCCGTTGTCGAGGAAGCCGAGAATGCCCATTTCGCCGAGAGCAATGTAGGTGGAGAACTGCAATAGGCGAGCACGGAGTTCGGCGTTCTGATAAAAGCTAGTCCGGCCTGCGAAACGAGTGCTCCGCCAGCCGCGCAGGTTGCTTTTACCGCCGAGTGTGCTGGCATCGTAGAATGGGAAGTCGCCAATATTGTGTTCTCCTCCGACGCGCAATGCTAGCGTGACTTGTGGCTCAAGGCGCGGTGAGGCATACACTGCAAAGTCGCCTGTGAGGCGTGTATAGTTGTCTTGGCCTTCGTTGAGCGCGATGTTCGCATCTGCGCCCAAACTAAGCGTAACGCCTTGGCGTGGGTTGGTCAGTCGGTCCACAACATTCAGTGTTAGCCCAGCTTCGCCACCAAAGAAGAATTGATCGTCGAAGGCAGCTTCTGAAATACCACGCTGTGTGCTCGTAAAGCGGTCGTTGTCATCGCGGATCTTCACGTAGTAAAGGTCTGGGCCAAGAAAAAATGTCAGGCCTTCGATGAAGTCGCGCCGGAGCGAGGGGAAGAAGTGGACTTCTGAGAGGCGTGCTTGGTAGAATTCGCGGGTGCCCAAGTCATCTGTCGTCTCGTTGCCCAAGCCATAAAAGTTGCGGATGTTGTCAGGTGATCGCCATTCGGCTTCAATGCCCATGTCCCACAACCCGAACGCGTCGACAACGTGACCTGTATACGCGAGATTGAAGGCACCAGTCTGTGTAGCGACATTGCCGACGAAGCGATGGGTGGCACCATACGGTGCTTTGCGAAAGCCATGACGTACCAACGTGATTCCACCTCCGAGGAAGACACCATCATCAGGGTTGGCGTCTAGCGCAATTTGGGGCAAGACCGCGTTGTGTTGAAATTCTAAGGCGTCATAGGTATGAATGGTCGGATTATCCGAACGACGGAGGTGGCTCTCGCGACCTGCCTCTGTGTAGTCATTCCCCCGATAGGTGTCGAAAATATGCGTACCACGTCCGCGCCGCACGCGCGAGTCATCTTGGTACGTGTCATCACCCGGTCCACCGATCAGTAGGAGCCGCGAAGCCTTGGTTGCCTCACCTGTTACAATGAACGTGTCGTTGCCATCGAACCCGTAGATGCGAATCTCCTCAGTCTCCTTATGGATGAAGGTGCGTGCGTAGAGCTTACGCCGAATTTCGCCTTCTTTGCTGGTCTTGTAGACGGTAACCATAGTCGAGTCAGCGTACCGTACGATCTCGAATCGTTCGTGCTTGTGGCTACCAATCTGGTCGCTCACTTCGGCAAGGATCTCATAGTATTCTTGGGCTACGTCAACGAGCTGGTCGCGCCGGATCTGCATGGTTGCAATGAGTTCATCACCGTGCAGTGCCACAACCTCAGCGGGTAATGCGCCAATCGCATCCGCAATGACTTCATCCGTCAGTGCTGTTTGCAGATGCTCAGCTTGGCGAATCCAGTCAGCGCGTTCTAATTCATTCGTAAAACGGCGATCTTGCTCGAACCCGTTCTTGGAGAGGCCTTTGATGTACCCGAATGACGGTCCAAACTCCTGAAACTTCGGATCGAAGAGGTTCTTCATCAAGGACGGCAACAAGCCGTTAAAGCGATTGAGCGCCCAGTCGCGATCGCGGGGGACGGGGCGGTAAAGCTTTCCTTCTCCATTTTCTGGCTCGTACTCAGCCCAGCGCCATTGATGCCGGTGGCGGTCCCAGTCACTTAGCAGCATATCGAACAGGCGAGTGCGCACGAACGCGTGCTGGTCAACGCGGTGGTCATTGTCGCCATCCACCTCTTCGTAGAGCTTTGTCGCGCTGATGATGTCTTCCGGCGTACCAAAAGCACGGCTGTACGATGCAAAGCCTTCCATCGGCCCATCCGGACGTTCCTCGAACATCATCAGTTGCCCACCAAACTGGCTTTGGTAGGTTCCAAGACGCGGGTCGTCGGGGACGTAAACGAGGCGTGGGTTGGTATGTATGACGCCCGCAGCACTGGCTAATGTGGGGATGGCATACGCACCATAGGGATGGATCGAAGCAATCTGGTCTTGCACAATATCGCGTGCAACGGTTTGGCGCAAGTTTTCAGGAATCGAAACCGACGGGTCTTTGTCAACCGAGCGCAACGAATATTCAACGCCATCAGCGCCTTCGAGGCGCAGGGAAAACGTCTGCATGCCACCGCCGCGCTTAACGGGCGTTAAGCCACCAGCGGTCGTGCCGAGGTCGAGGTAGGGCACCGTGACGGGCGTTGCCCAAACTTCGCGGTTATGGGAGCCCCAAAAAAAGCGTTTGAGCGATCCCGCTGTGTAATCAACGTTGGCAGCCAGTGTCTCCGTGCGGCCTTCGTAACTAGGCTGCGGCGGAAGATTGTCGGCGATGCCAGGGTCAATCGATTCTCGGAGCGGCGGCTTCACTTGTTGGCGAAAGAGCAGGGTACCCGTTGCACCATCCTCCTCAGGTGCGTAATACGATAGCCACGACGAACCATCTTTATACTGGTGCAGCACGGCAAAGCCTTTGGTGCCTTGCGTAAAGGTGGCTCCGCGCCCCGGAGCTGCCAGCGATACCTTTGAGCCTGAACCACTTACGACATAATGAATAGGTCCTTCGCTAGTAGGTTTTTCGAATAGTTGCAAGTTGTGCTCGTGCCCACTCGCATAAATGAGACGTTCATGCTCTGCCATCGAGGCTTCGAACGCATCACGCATGGCACGGTAACGGTTGTGTGCGATGTCCTGCCGGCCGCCAAAGAACCGAACAAACAACGGGAACGCCGAGCCTAGCAGCGGCAGGGGCACATAGGCCTTCTTGTTCAGCTTTGTCAGTGGGAAAATGTGCGTTTTCAGGGGAAAGAAGCCAGCATGCTCGCCATTCGAATACAACGGATGGTGTGCAGCTATGACGACGGTTTCGTCATCGTATTTGCGAAGGAGATCATCGAGTTCTAGAAAGATGTCGGCCGTTTCATTGAGGTCGTAGTCTCCAGTATCGCCAAAGGGTTTGCGAGCATCGGGTTGCAACATCCACTCTGTATCCAATGCAATAATGACGAGGTTCTCGCTCACTTTTCGGGCAACCGGGCCCGGAAAGCCGTTGCTCGGCAGAAACACATCGCGGTCGCCCAAGGCAGCTTCCACATACGCTTCTTGCCGACGTACCGAAGCAAGGCCGCCAATACCAGAGTGGCTCCAGTCATGGTTGCCCGGTATAAACACAACATCCCCACCAAAGTCTTGTACTATGTCGAGTTGGGCGTTGATGCGGCGCTCGGCTTCTTGGCGTGCAGAGAGATCCGTTGAGTCAGGTAGGCCACAGCAGTAGATGTTATCGCCTAAGAATACAATGCCTGAGGCGTCTGGATTGGCAGCTTCAAGCTGATTGTGCAGCAAACGCAGCACGGGGTCGCCTCCTGCTTTCGGAGCACCTGCATCGCCAATTAAAAAAAGTTGATAGGCCAACTCACTAGCGTCAGGCAGCGGTGTTGCCTCCCATTCTGCGGCTGCATTGCTGATGTAAGTGCGGTTGGTGGCGCATCCAGTAAGGCCAACCAGCAACAACTGGAAGCCGAGTACTAGGATAAGTGGGACAAAGAAACGGCGCATAGTGGGCTGGCGACGAAGGTGGGGCAGGCAGCAGTGTAGGGTAAAGTTAGTTGCGGGCATTGAAACGATGCAACGTTCCGCGCCCGCCGCCACCTTCATTGGCAATGAAGAGGTCACCATTCGAGAGAAAAGCGAGGCCTTCTGGTTGTGGAAACAGCTCCTCGGGGAGTTCTACAGCGCTGGTTAGTTCGCCTGTAGGTGACAGGATAACCAACACTTTGCGCACCGAAGAGACGGCAAACAGTTCGCCAGTAAGCGGATGAACGGCAAGTGCTGCAGGCTTAAAATCACGCAAGTCAGCGAATGGCTTGGCAAGCCGTCGCAGGGCTGCATTGATCGGGTTGTCCTCACCGATCTGATCGTGCAACGTATCAAAGTGGATGGTGAAGACGGGAGCCTCGATAAACGTTTCCGTGGCGAGGTCGTAGGCGTAGATGGCGCGCAGGTCTTCTAAGTCGTTGCCGGGATCTTCTTTGCAGAGAATCAACAAGCGATTATTAGCAGTGTCGAACGCAAGGCCTTCCGTATCCTGCCGTGACGAAAGTGGCGTCTCGATCTTTTTAGCTTTGTCTTTCTTCTCGTCCCAATTCTTTAGGATAAAGAGATCACCGTCACTGTCGAGCACATATACACGCTCGTGGGCCAACTCCACGCCTTCATAATCGCCACGATCCCCAAAGTCGTGCTCACGGACAACCTCCCCTGTTTCTGCGTCTAAGATAAAGAGAATGCCCTTCTCATCTTGAATGGCACCAAGGTGCTGATCATCAAGGCGAGTCAGCCCGGAAATTTCGCGGAGCTTTTTAGGCAGTTCGAAGGTGGCATCGGGGGCATCAAATTGGTAAGCCATAGGCTGAGCATGCGATGTGCAGGCCACGAAAGTCAAGACTACAGCAGATCCACAAAGGAGGGCGCCGAATCTAGACATCCAAGATCGAGGAGGATTTGTTATCTTCGAGAGCAACTGGCTACGGGGTAAGGGGTAGAACGAAACAACCACGGGCCATCCTGCGGGACGAAACCATACACGCATGACACCACCCGATACAATGACCGGCAACGCAAAACTTGCGTCGGACGCTACCGGTTCTGACGAACGAATAACGACGCCAGATGTTTTGGCCATTGCTGAAGCTGACGGAATATCTGCCAGCAAACTGAAGAAGAAAAAGAAAGGCAACAAGAAAAAGAAGGAAGAGTCGCGCTTGGGTTCCTCACGCGGCGTCGAGACGATGTTTCGCACCTCCTACCGCCAGCATATTGATCTGAGTGCCCTCGCCGATGCCAAGGCGAACATCATGATCAGCATCAACGGCATCATCATGTCGATCATCATTGCGTCCATCTCGCCCAAGATCGACGCAAACACGTGGTTGCTCTTGCCGACGTCGGTTTTGCTCCTTGGTTGTATGGTGTCGATGGTATACTCGATCCTCTCGGCGCGCCCGCGCGTCAGCAGCAACCTCGTAACGCTCGAAGACGTGCGGCAGAACAAGTCGAACATCCTCTTTTTTGGCAACTTCGTCAACATGACAATGGACGACTACATCCAAGGCATGGAAGAACTGCTGCAAAACACCGACAACCTGTATTACAACATGATGCGTGACATCTATGGGTTAGGTTCGGTACTGAAGCGGAAGTTTGCGCTGCTACGGATTGCGTACAACGTGTTCATGGTCTCCCTCGTCACCAGCATCCTCCTGTTCATCGGTGTCTACATCCTCGTCGTCTTCAGCAATCTTGGTGCGCCTTAAGGATCGTGGCCACAAGCGCAAGGCTGTTACCCTGATTCAGGCAAGGCCAGCGCACACGCCAAGACATGACTCGTCCATCAAGGATAGCCACTGCTGGATTGATAGCTACATCAGGAGAGATGCCCATTCCCACGTAGTTGATGCCTTCTGCGTCGCGGCACTTCTCAAACGGGACGGTGTTTGTCCAGCCGTTTAGCATCTCGCGGCCCATCGCAGAGCCTTGGGTGTTTGCTGTGAGAACCGACGACTGTAAAGTTTGGGGGTTTATTGAAATCGCTCACCTGCGCTGAAGGTGAAGCAGCCTGAAAGCACGACGGCGGCGTACTGGACATACACAGTCTGGTCGGGTTTGAAGTGCCACGCGTGTGGAATTTGAAGCCTATGGTTGCGCGGTTCTGTGTCGTGTACTGGAGTGTGCGCTTTGTGGTGAATTTCTCCAGCAGGTTAGGGGAAGTTGTAAGCCAAAATCACGATAGTGCGAGTGGCGATGTCGAGGTCAATTGATCATGATTAGAATGCACATCGATACCAACCCCGATGTTAAGCGAAAACAGTACAACTTTCGTTTGGCTATACGGAAAATGGGGCACGAAAATTAGGATTATGAGTAATGCGTTTCGCATGCACAGTGTATTGCTCAGGAAGCTAATGCTTCATCAAGGTTGGCATGAAGGGGCGCGCAGAGCCCCAAGGTGCAATCTTGCTAGAGCACTAGTTGACGGCAGAACCTTACCTGTCAGTAGAGAACATACAAGGCAAAGCTGGTTGCTGATTGGAGTCTGATGGAACTAGATTCGAGGCAAATACATCATGTATGCCATACACTTGATCGAGTCAACTCATGAAGTGTGTCTAAGAGGGCGTTGAGGATTCTGACTTCGGGCTGCGCGAGGTGATCTGGCGGTCTATCCCGGCTTCTTTTGCGTGCCCGTAGCGCTGCTACGAACTCACAAAACGCGCCCGGCTGTCCTCGCCATCTCACGCCGCTCGCCTGCGAATCCAAAACCTCAACGCCCTCTAAGGATAGGTTTGGTTTACCTTTAACTACACATGATCATCGTCTGAAACACGTTGTTGACCGAAAATGCAGCTTAGTTGCATTGACAACTTAGCTGTCGGATAGTAACGTTAGTTCGTAATTAATCCCTTTGCTGTAGCGGGTGATTGGTGTATGGTTATTTCAGCCTGCAACATCATTTAGTGCTTGCAACGATAAGAACTGTTTCTTCCATGAATAAGCATAACACGCACAATATTTTGATCGTCGAGGATGAAAACAGCCTTCGCCGACTGATGTCCTATCGTTTGGGCAAGGAGTTTAATGTGCGCGCCGCATCAAATGGGGAAGAGGCTCTAGAAGAGGTCAAAAAACAGATCCCTGACCTCATCATCTCAGATATTATGATGCCCAAAATGGATGGTTATGCATTGCACGCGGCACTCCAAAGCAACCAAGAGACCCAAGCCATCCCATTTGTTTTTCTGACCGCCAAAGCCGACCGTTTGAGCCGCACCAAAGGGGCAGAAAGTGGTGCGGACTTATACATTACCAAGCCGTTCGACATCGAAACGCTATTCCAACAGGTCCATAAGCTATTGGGAGAATAGTACTGATTCTTATGCGTCTGGTGTTGCCTCGTTTGGAGGATAAGCTGGCAGCATTTCGATCGTAATCACAGTGCATCTTCGGTAACCAAGCGATTCCGTAGTGCATCGAAAAGGATGTAGCACACAGCCCTAGCACGTACAATCGTGCGAGGGCTGTTAAGTGCGAACCGATAAATTGGAAAGGTTGGTTTTAGCCGTCGAGGCCACCACCTTCAAAGCCACCGCCTCCGCCACCACGGTCTTGCCGCGGCATACGGCGGCGGTTGTCCTGCTGGCCGAAAGAGTACGTGAACGTCAGGCCGATGGCTTGCGCACCCCACTGACGGTCAAACTCGTTGTACAGCGTTGGCTGATCGACTATGCTCGACCACCCTGCGGTGCCCAGCAAGTCGCGAAAACGCAGCGTCAGGCTTGCTTGGTCTTGGAAGAGATCTTGCTGAAGGGCAAGATCCGTCCACGAGAAAGAGCCACGGCGTCCTTGCTCGGTTTCCATCGGGGCACGGTACCGGAAGGTGATCTGTAGGTTGAGATCCCCCATGCCGAACAGGTCGCCAAAGCCATAGTTGCCATTAACCCGGCCACCCCAGCCGAAGGCATCATTCTGGAACGCCGTGTCTACGTTGGAGCCGTCCGTCACTACCCTGAAGCCTTCGACGCTAACGTAGCCGCGCAGGCCATCCAGCCATGAGAGCTTGTCGAGCGAGAGCAACACTTCGAGGCCTGATGATGAAGACGTGTCAAAGTTGTCGACAGTTCGTACGGTTACGCCATCACCTTGGAGCTGCTGGAAGTAGCGGATGACATCGTTGGTTTGGCGGTAGTAGGGCGTGAGTGTGAAGGAGCCCCAAGGTGTAAACTGCACATAGCCGAGTTCAAACGAGTCGATGTACTCCGGGTTGAGGGCAGGATTGCCTTGCCGAATGTTGAGGGGGTCGTCGTAGCTGGGGAAGGGGTTAAGCGAGCGCGAACGCGGACGATTGATGCGGCGGCTGTAGCTCCCTTTCACTAAGTACTTTTCTGAAAACTTGTATGTTAGGAAAGCGCTTGGGAAGAGGCTCTCGTAGTTGTTGTCGTTGCTTTCACCCGTCGTGCGAAGTGCAAAGGTGGTCCGTGCAATCTCGCCACGCAGCCCGAACTGCACGCCCAGTTTGCCATATTGGCGCGCCAACTGCACATAGCTCGCATGGATCGTCTGGTCGAAGTCAAACGTGTTGATGA
>CAYYHN010000079.1:0-10766 GCA_964471245.1 uncultured Rhodothermaceae bacterium
ATCGCACGGCGGTTTAAAGAGCCGATCTTCGGCCCCAGCAAGTCGCTGGAACGCAAGCCGTATCCGCCGGGACAGCATGGTCGCTCCCGGCGTTCGAAAGAAAGCGAGTACGCACTCCAGTTGAAGGAGAAGCAGAAAGCAAAGTACACGTATGGGTTGCTGGAGCGCCAATTCCGCAACCTGTTCGACAAGGCCGCCCGCAAGAAAGGCGTTACGGGGGAAAACCTCCTCAAGTTTTTGGAGTCCCGTCTCGACAACACGGTGTTTCGCCTTGGTTTCGCACGCACGCGCCGTCAGGCACGCCAGTTGGTTAACCACGGCCACATCATGGTCGATGGGCAAGTAACGGACATTCCGTCCTACCAACTCCGTCCCGGGCAAGTGATTCAGGTGCGTCCGCGCAGCCGTCGCCTCGAAGTTATTTCGGGCGCGGTAGAGCGCAACCGCCGTTCCTTCCCTTGGCTCGACGTCGACCGCGATTTGGTGCAAGGTAAATTCCTTGATTACCCGAACCGCGAGGACATCCCGGAAAATATCCGTGAGCAACTGATCGTCGAATTGTATTCGAAGTAAGCGTTCCGGCTTACCCATCGGATGCTTACGGGTGGCATCCCGCCGCTACGATACATGCCCGCTACGCCGGGTACCATTCAAGACTTGATCGATTGGATATGAGCAATCTGCAAATGCCGGATATGGTTGAAGTGGTTGATACCACAGAAACCCACGGTCAGTTCGTGATACAGCCATTGGAGCGCGGCTTCGGTGTGACAATTGGCAACGCCCTACGGCGTGTGCTGTTGTCCTCACTCGAAGGCGTGGCCATCACGGCGATCAAAATAGACGGGGTGCAGCACGAGTTTTCGACGATCCCCGGCGTGACCGAGGACGTTGCCGACATCATCCTAAACCTCAAGGGCGTTCGCTTCAAGGCGATCGACGAAGCCTTCGGCAGTACGATCCACCTGATCGTGAGTGGCCCTGGCACGTGGACCGCTGGCGACCTTGCTGCTGCTACAGCTGAGTACGAAGTACTCAACCCCGACCATCACATTGCTACGCTTTCGGGCGATACGCAATTCGCAGTGGAACTCCGTCTCGGCATGGGCCGTGGCTATGTTCCATCAACGGAAAACAAGCAAGCGACGACCCCATCGGGGTAATCGCCATCGATTCCATCTTCACGCCCATCAAAGCTGTCAAATACGACATCACACCTACACGTGTGGGGCAGAAGATTGATTACGAGCGCCTTGCTATGCATGTGGAAACGGACGGTTCGGTTGCTCCAGAAGATGCGTTGGCATTAGCTGCCACCATCTTGCGCGACCATGTCAGCCTCTTCATCAAGATGGACGCTGAGCCACAGCCGACGGAAGAGGAGAAAGAGGTTGATGCCGAAGTGCAACGTATCCGCGAACTGTTGATGCAATCTGTGGACGAGTTGGATCTGTCTGTGCGTGCCCACAATTGCTTGAAGGCGGCGAACATCAAGACGATCGGCGACCTTGTGCGTCGCGAAGAGTCGGAGATGCTCAAGTTCCGCAACTTCGGTCGCAAGTCGTTGCAAGAGCTGATTCAGGTGCTCGACGAGCGCCATCTCGGCTTCGGCATGGACGTCACGCTCTACCTCGAAGAAGTGTAAATACCGGGCCGCAGGTGCAGGGCCCCCGGCCGGGCATCTGCTGACGCGCCTTGAAATAGTATAGTGCCATGAGACACCAAAAAAAGGGGTTCAAGCTTGGGCGGACGCATTCGCACCGGAAAGCGACGCTTGCGTCGTTGGCCACGGCTCTGATTACCCACAAACGGATAACGACAACAGCGACCAAGGCTAAGGCCCTCCGCATGTTTGTCGAGCCAATCATCAATCGTGCTAAAAGCGACACGACGCACAATCGTCGCCAAGCGTTTCGCTACCTGCGCGATAAGCGCGCTGTCACAGAACTCTTCGGCGATATTGCTGAGCGCATCGGGGATCGCCCTGGTGGGTATACACGGGTCGTGAAGCTAGGTCAGCGTAGCGGTGACGCTGCCGAAATGGCAATCATCGAACTGGTTGACTACAACGACGTAAAGCCAGAGGGTACAGGCAAGTCGCGCAAGCGTCGTACCCGCCGCAGCCGTCGCCGTGGTGGTAGCAGTGAGGCTGCACCAGCTGCAGCCGTAGCAGAAGCACCAGTAGAAGATGCAGCACCTGAAGCAGTTGCAGAAGTCGCTACCGAAGAGGAGGATGTGCCTGCTGTTGAGGCCGCTGGAGAGGATGTTGCTGACGCCGCTGAAGAGGCTGACGAAGAGGAAGCCAAAGGCTAACAGCAACTGCAGTCTTGCAGAAAATCAAAGCCGAGATGTTGCCATCGTGCGATATCTCGGCTTTTTTGTTAAGTGCTCGTTGTGCCGATGCGCAGACACCGTTGAACTCCACGGATCTAATTGCGTAAACATCGGCTCGTTTACTAATGTGCTTGCTGTATGCTCCAAGCTTCTGCGTTGCTTCGCGGGTCCGGCATCAAGCTGGATAACCGTTTTCAAATCCTTTTCGACGACCTTCATCAAACGTGCTCCGAGCGTCTCCCGGGATACGATGTAGACCTGATCGATCGTGCTTTTCGTTTAGGATTTTGGGCGCATCGGAATGACCGGCGTAAGTCGGGTGAGCCCTATTTTGAGCACCCGATTGCGGTTGCAAAGATAGTTGCCGAAGAGATTCAATTCGACGATATAAGTGTAGCAGCAGCACTGTTACATGACGTGGTAGAGGACACCGAATATACGCTTGACTTCATTCGCGAGGAGTTTGGCGCAACAATGGCGGAGATCATCAACGGCCTCACCAAGATCAGCGGAGTCTTTGAGTCGCGGGCGTTGGGGCAGGCCGAGAATGTGCGCAAGCTGATGTTGTCGATGGCATCCGACGTGCGGGTAATCCTCGTCAAGTTTGCCGATCGGTTGCACAACATGCGCACGATTTCATTCATGCCGCGTGCCAAACAACTAAAAATAGCCAGCGAAACCATCGACCTCTTCGCCCCGCTGGCCCATCGGTTTGGTTTATTTAAGCTCAAAAGCGAACTCGAAGACTTGTGCCTCCGGGCCATTGAGCCGACGATGTACCGTCGCATCGCAGATGGTTTGGCTCAAACGAAAGATGCGCGCGAAAAGTACGTCAACGCATTCATCGGGCCACTCAGCGACCGACTAGAGCAGGACGCGTTTGCCTTCAACATCTATGGACGATCGAAGCATATCTATTCGATTTACCGCAAGATGAAGATGCAGAACAAAACGCTCGATGAGATCTACGACCTTTTTGCTATCCGGATAGTGCTGAAGTCAACTGGAAAGCGAGGCAAAGAGGATTGCTGGCGCGTCTATTCGATCATCACTGATTTGTACCGACCGCTGCCGGAGCGTTTTCGGGATTTTCTATCGGTACCGAAATCAAACGGGTACCAAAGTTTGCATACAACCGTGCTTGGGCCTGATGGGCGGCGTGTGGAAGTGCAAATTCGGACGGAGGAGATGCATGAGATCGCTGAACGTGGTTTTGCTGCCCATTGGAAGTACAAGGAGGGGGTCAAGCGGGCCGACGATGAGATGGAGAAATTCCTATCGTGGGTGCGCGATCTGCTCGAAAACCCACGTCCAGATCAAGCGGAAGAGTTCGTCAAAGAGTTTCGGCTCAACCTATACGATGAAGAGATCTACGTATTTACGCCCCGTGGTGATCTACTAACTTTGCCTAGTGGGGCCACACCCGTCGACTTTGCCTTTCAAGTGCATACCGAAGTCGGTACGCGCTGTATTGGTGCAAAGGTGAATGGCAAGATGGTACCGCTGTCGTACAAACTGCATAGCGGCGATCAGGTTGAGATCATTACTTCGAAGAAGCAGACGCCGAATCCTGATTGGATGAAATTTGTGGTGACGCATAAAGCGCGAAGCCGCATCAGGCACTGGATAAACGAGAAACGTAGGAAGGCTACCGCACTAGGTATCGAGATATGGGAGAAGAAAGCGAGACGTCTTGGCATCAACCTGACGGATCATGAACTGCTGAAGTATGCCTCGCGCCAAAAATTTGCCAACACCAAGCAGATGTTCTATGAGATCGGTGCAGGGCTATTCGACCCAGATGTGCTAACTCGCATTATCCAACGTGCCGAGAAAGGTAAAGCCGAAGAAGAGGACGCGGCGCAAAGTCTCCAACTTCAGTACGAGAGCTTCCTCAATACGGCGCAAACGACGGGCAAGCCAGCCTTGCTCATCGATGGCGACTTGCATACCGATATACTCACGCAATATGCGACATGCTGCAACCCAATCCCTGGCGACGAAGTGTTTGGGTTCGTGAGCCGTAGTGGGGCGATAAAGATTCATCGGGCCAGTTGCCGCAATGCACCGAACCTGCTTATCAATCAGCCAGATCGCATCGTATCGGTCGAATGGAGTCGGCAGAAAGACATCCAGTTTGTTTCGGCGCTCCGTATTGTCGGCGAAGATCGGGTTGGGATGGTGAGCGACATCACAACCGTCATTTCTAAGAACTTGCGTACCAATATTCGCAACATAACTATCGACTCCAAAGATGGCGTCTTTGAGGGAACCATCGTGCTATATGTGAGCGACCTAGAGCATCTGCGTCGCCTGATTATGCGCATTAAGCGACTGGAAGGCATTCATGGTGTTTATCGGTTTGAAGAGGAGGGAAGCGGCTCATCATAAATGAGCCCATAACACCAGAGAAAAATGCGTTGCCTCTGATTCCGTAAAAGGAATTGGATGCAACGCATTTTTTTTGTGCAATCAAGAATCAGAATTAGTAAACTGAGTAGCCGGGTTGTTTGCTGCTAACCTAAGTGAAAACAGGTAGGTCGGTGGCGCAGTGTAATCGATTGCGGTATTGAGCCCCAACTTGCCGATGGCTCGTTCCCGGTTTCCGCTGATTCTATTCAAGTTATAACATATATGCAGGGGATGATGGAGCGACCGAAGACATTGACGAAAAAAGATGTCTCACGTCTGGTTTCTGACATGATGAATGAGCCCATTTACAAGAGTGAGCCGTGGGTTAATGCCGTTATCCAGGCACTTGGGCAACTCATCATCGATGCTGACCCGGAAGTTCGGATTGAGCTTAGAGATTTTGGGGTCTTTGAAGTGAAGAAAACCAAGGCCAAGCCTAAGGCACGTAACCCGAAGACTAACAAAGAGGTCTTTATTCAGAGTCGCCGCAAAACGCATTTCAAGCCAAGCAAGCGCATCAAAGAAGTACTCCAAACGCCCCTTGCCGATTTAGGCTACGAAATTCCGGAAGGTAGTGCTGATGCTCATTTCGAACTCGTCGAAAACGGTGTCCACGGATAACTTGTGGTAAGCCGAGGTCCTGCTTTCCTACCACGATGATTGGACACGACCGCCCTCGCGTAGTCGCCTTGGACTATGGACACAAGCGGGTCGGCATCGCCATGTCGGATCCTTTGGGTTTCTTGGCGCAGCCGCTTGGGACACTTGCACCGGAGGCAGCCGTATCACGTCTCTTGGAACTCGCAGAAGAGCCGGGGTTAGAGGCAATCGTCATTGGATGGCCTCTTTTGCCGGATGGTAGTGAGGGCAAGGCGACCGAGCGCGTGCAGATGTACATCAACCGTCTCGCAAAGCGTATGTCGGTGCCCATCATCAAATGGGATGAACGCTATACGTCTGAAGCAGCGAAGGACATCTTAGCCCAAGTCGGCGGCTCGCGGAAAAAGCGCCGAGACAAAGGTCGCGTAGATACAACAGCGGCCGTGATCATCTTGCAAGAATACCTCGACGGCCAGTAGGAGCCTTCGCGAGGAATGTGTGAGGGGCGGTTCACTTCGGATCTTTTTCCGTATTCTGGGTTTCTAGCACACTTTAGCTCTATTCACGCGTAAGTAGTGTATCCATGATTTTGCCCATCGAAGTGTATGGTGCGTCGGTGCTCCGCGGGGAGACGCTCGAAGTTCAGGAAATGACACCTGAACTAGAGGCACTGATTGCCAACATGATCGAGACGATGCATCAAGCGTCGGGTATTGGGTTGGCCGCTCCGCAAGTGGGGCGCCTTGAGCGCCTCTTCATAGTGGATTTGGGGCCAATGGCTGAAGAAATGGCAGAAGATGGCATCGAGTTGCCGCCCCAGCCGATGGTTTTTATCAATCCTGAGATCATCGAAGAAAGCGACGTGGAAGTAGACTATGAGGAAGGCTGTTTGTCCATTCCCGACATTCGCGAGACCGTCTACCGCCCCGAATGGATCCGTATCACTTATCTCGACCGTAACTTTGAGCCCCAAGAGTTGATGGCCGACGACATGTTGGCTCGCGTGATCCAGCATGAGTACGACCACCTCGAAGGCATTCTCTTCGTCGACCACATCAGTGCTTTTCGCCGGCGCCTGTTGCGCAGGCGCCTACGTGAGATGAGCAATGGCAAGGTGGAAGCCGATTATATCTTGGCGCTCGGCGAATCAAATCAGCCTGCTTGAGTCGTCTCTGATGGCCCGCACGGTACATAGCGTCCTGTTCATTTGCCTCATGATTTGGGGGGGAATCGTTGCGCCCATCCAGCATGCGCTTGAACATGCCGACGAGTTTCTGGAGGAACTAGATGCGCACGACGGTTATCCAAACGATCAGAGCTTAGTCAACGCTTCATCCCTTACCAATTCGCACCAACTCAAGCATCAGGAAGCACAGGACACATGCATATGTCTCGTGTGCATATGTATGCAAAATGTGCTGACTGCGGCACACGAATCAGTTACACTTCGTGTACCACCAGCGCTTGATTTGAGCTTTGCGGATACTCCTGACCGCATAGCCGCTTTAGTAAACAGCGGCCCAGATCGCTCACGTGCCCCGCCTGTCTTTTTTATGTGAGTGTGCGCCTAGCGGCTGGCAACTTTAGTCAGCTATTTCTAGGAGCTAGGATTTTGGTAGTCCTTTGTAGAAAGCGTAGGCGAATGCAATTTCGTCTGCCTTGTCCACGTGGTGCGTTGAGGCTATTGTAAGAGCTAGGCTTAACGATTCGGCACAGAGGGCTGCATAGTGATCAAGTTAGCATTTACAATTAGGATGGGATTCCGATGGATAGGTGCATGTGGATGTGCACTGCTATTGGCACTGTCAGTGAACGGTCAGACGCTGCGTGGCAGTGTCGAAACAGAAGACGGCCAAGGGTTGGCACTGGTTAATGTCTACATTGCTGCGCTTGATCTGGGGACAGTTACGGATGAAGAAGGGCTGTATCGCATCGAAAACGTGCCACTCGGTACGCACGATGTGCGGTTCACGTTCGTCGGATTTGTAACCCAAACCCGGACTGTGCGTGTTGGTGAAGGCGAGACGCTACTTGAAGTCGTTTTGCGACCGGGAGTAGTGGAGACGGAAGAGGTGCGTGTGGTTGCTGAGCATGATGCTAGCGCGGCACTTGTTATCTCTAGCCTTTCGGTTTCTGTACTCGATCCACAGGCGCTTGAAGACTTGCGAGGGCAGACACTTGGCGAAACGTTGGCAACGTTGCCCGGTGTGACTACGCTAAGTACAGGGCCGTCTATTGCTAAACCTGTCATCCGCGGCTTGCATAGCCAGCGACTCGTGCTACTGAACGCTGGTGTTCCGCAAGAAGGCCAGCAGTGGGGGGGCGAGCATGCACCTGAAATAGACCCATTTTCACCGGTACGCATCGACGTAGTAAAGGGCGCGGCGGGTGTAGAATACGGTGTTGGAGCGATTGGTGGGGTCATCCGTATCGAACCCCGTCCATTGCCTGAAACCGCTCGCATGGCAGGCGAAGTTGCGCTCAACGGATTCAGCAACAACCGCCAAGGTGCAGGCTCGTTATTGCTCGAAGGACGCAGCAGGGCGGTATCGCAGCTGGCGTGGCGTGTGCAAGGAAGCTTCCGGAAGGCGGGCGATACGCATGCGCCAGACTATACCATCGGGAACTCCGCATTCTCTGAGCAGAATGCTAGCCTCGCCCTAGAGTATCATGAGAGCCGATGGGGTGTCGACGTTTATGCGAGCCGTTTTGCGACGGAGCTTGGCATCTATCGTGGTGCGCACATCAACAACATTGCAGACTTGATGCGGGCCATTGAACGTGGTGAGCCACGCGTTGATTACGACTTTGGCTATAGCACGGGGCCGCCGAAACAGAATATCGTCCACTACCTTGCCACCGTAAAAACCCATTACAATACGCCTAGTGGTGATCGTTTCATCTTGAGCTATGGCGTGCAAGACAACCGGCGTAAGGAGTTTGACGCTCACCGAGGTGCGGATGCAAAAGCTGCATTCAACTTGGGCCTTGCCACGCACACGCTCGACCTCAAGTTGCAGCATCGACCCATCGGGTCATTTTTCGGCCGTCTAGGTGTGAGTGGGATGAACCAAGCCAACCGCAATGCTGCATCCGGCTTCTTGATTCCCAACTTCCGTGCCTTGACGAGTGGTGCCTTTTTACATGAGACGATGGTGCGTGGGCGCTGGACGGCAGATCTGGGTGTGCGGTACGACTACCGTTGGCAACGCGCATGGCCGTACGATCGTAGCGCGCGCGAATTCGTGGCCACCGAACGCACATACCAGAGCATGTCGGGCGTGTTGGGCATGATCTACAGGTGGGAGCGTCCGTGGTCACTGGCCCTCAACATTGGGACAGGCTGGCGGCCGCCCGGTGTCAATGAGTTGTATAGCAATGGCGTGCACCATGGGACAGCGCAGTTTGAGATTGGCAACCCAGATCTCGTGCCCGAACGCAGTGTGGATGTCAATCTGACGCTACGGCATGAAGGGCCACGCACTTCGCTGGAGGTCAGCGCCTTCCAGAATCACATTGACGACTTCATTTACTCGTTCCCTCAACCTGAGCCGACCGTCACCATCCGCGGTGTTTATCCAACGTTCATTTATCAACAAACGGAAGCGCGATTGCGCGGCATTGATGGGAGTATCCGAGTGCAACCCTTGCCGTGGTTAGAGCTTGGTGTGCAAGGCTCATGGCTACATTCCTACGACCTCACCCAAGATGCACCCCTATTTGGGATGCCCTCCAATCGATTGCGTACCTCTGCACAAATCGAATTGCCAGCTATTGGTGCACTCTCACACCAACATTTGGAGCTTGAACTGACCAGCGTCGCGCGGCAAGATCGCGTGCCCGAAAACGTAGACTATGCACCACCACCAGACGGGTACCAATTGGTCAATCTGACCTACCGCACCGAGTGGCAAGTCAACGGAGCTGAGATCCGTGCAAGTCTTGGTGTGCAAAATGCGTTTAACACCGCGTACCGTGACTATCTAAGTCGATTCCGGTACTTCATTGATGAACCCGGCCGCAGCGTCGTGTTTCGTCTTCTTGTTCCCCTCGCTTCGTTCCGCTAAACGAGGCGGTACCATTAACCTCTTAAACAACCCCTAAAACCCTTAACTAACTCTAACATCCTCTAAGAACATGAGTAACTCATTCAATTTTCGTTTCCCACTTCTCTTTGCCTTACTGTTTGCCGTTGTACTCGTATCATGTGACTCGACTGAGCCAGATGACGAAGGACCGGGTGAAGAAGAACTCATCACGCGCGTCGTGGTCACCCTTACGCAAGGCGGTAACACAATCACTGCGACAGCTAACGATGGCAGCGGAATTGGCAACGGCTCACTTACTGTTGAGACGCTAGAACTGGCAGCTGGTACAACCTACACAGGCCGCATCGAACTCTTCAATGACCAAGAGAACGAAGACATCACCGAAGAAGTAGATGACGAACGCGACGAGCATCAGTTCTTCTATACAGTCCAGGGTGGAATTGCTTCGGCAGTGAACTTTGCAATCACGGATGAAGATAGCAATGGCTTGCCTGTAGGCCTCACGTTCACCGTTACCGTGAATGACGGCGCTTCCGGCAGTGGCAACGTGCGTATCCAACTCGGTCACTACGACGATGCCCCGAAAGATGGCACGACCCTGAGTGATGAGACGGACATCGACTTCGAGTTGCCGATCTCGGTCAATTAAGCAAGATGGGGCAGGGGCAACGTGGAACGATGTCGTCCGTTTCGCGTTGCCCCTGCCCATTTACTTTCGAAATTGCGCGCCATGTTTTCCCTGTCCGACATCGTTCATGCGTACGACGGAACGCCTGTCTTGCAGGTGCCTTCGTTTGCAGCCGCCCAAGGTGACCATTGGCTAGTCCTCGGCAATTCCGGTACGGGCAAGTCCACGTTGCTGCATATCCTGGGTGGCTTGCTTCAACCTACAAAGGGCACCGTCGACATTGCTGGCACGACAATGAGTACGCTACGTGGTACCGCGCTCGATCGGTTCCGTGGGCAGACCATTGGCATTGTGTTTCAGCAGATGCACCTGCTGCGCACGCTGACGGTTGCGCAAAACCTGACGATGGCGCAATACATGGCTGGGTTGCCGCAAGACGCCGGGCGGGTACGCACGGTGTTAGAGCGCCTCGACCTTGCTGACAAAGTGAACGCCTTCCCGCATACGCTCAGCTTGGGCCAGCAGCAACGCGTCACGATTGCACGCGCCGTCATCAACAAGCCCCGGCTGCTCCTTGCCGATGAGCCTACATCAGCCCTCGACGACGTGCGCAGTCAACTCGTGCTCGATCTCTTGCTGGAACAAGCTGCTGCCGAAAACGCGACGTTGGTAATTGCTACGCACGACCAGCGTGTGAAAGAACGCTTTGCACACCGTCTCGACCTCAACGAAGCCCCCGTCGC
>CAYYHN010000080.1:0-10739 GCA_964471245.1 uncultured Rhodothermaceae bacterium
CCGTCTCCTTCAACGCCCTTGAGTTTCCCTTCCTTCGTGTTGAGCTCGGGCACCGACGACACCCGCCCGCCGTACCGAGCTGGGAAGCCACCTTTGGTAAGCTGCACGTGCTGGAGCGCATCGGCATTAAAGACCGAGAAGAAGCCGAAGACATGGCTGGCGTTGTAGACGGGCGCACCATCGAGCAGGATGAGGTTTTGGTCGGGGCCGCCGCCGCGCACGTAGAGGCCGCTGCTGCCTTCGCCGCCACTCTGCACGCCAGGGAGGAGTTGGAGTGCCTTGATCACATCGGCTTCGCCTAGCAAGGCGGGTAGTTGCTTGAGTTGCGCCACAGGCAGCGCCACCGTGCTCATCTGCGTCGATTCCAGCGCTTCCTCACCGCGTTCTGCTACGATCTCAACTTCATCGAGCCCAATCGCCTCGTTTGCCAAGGCAATGTCGAGTTTGAGGTCTTGGGTAAGATCAAGCGCAAAGAACTGCGACTCGAAACCGAGATAGGAGACGCGCAAATAGACCGAGTCGGCGGGTAGTGTGAGGCTGTAGAAGCCATACGTGTTTGTGACGGTGCCAACCCCTTGGTTGACGACGTACACATTCGCCCCGATCAGCCGCTCCCCGTTCTCCTGATCGGTGATGAAGCCGCTGATGGTGAAAGGCGTCCGCTGGACAGTGCTATAGGTGGTTATGGAAGTCTCTGAGAACCCACCTTGGTCCGGAGCAACTTTGATGAGGTACGCCCCACTTGTATGTGCTTCAGCGATCAGTCCCGTGCCGTTAAGGATGCAGCGTAGCACGGCCTCGGCGGCGAGGGCTTCCGCTTGGCACTGCGTACGCTGGTCGCCCACCTGCTCGCGGCTGTAGACGAGATTCAGGCCAGAAGTCTCGACCAAGGCATCGAGCGCTGCCGTGATACGCTGCCCACGAAAGTCGAAGGTGTAGGTGGCATCATCAGTTGTTTGGCCAAAGATGCGACTTGGCGTGCAGAGCAGCAAAACCGCTAGGCCACACGCTAAGACGGCAGATGAGGAAATATTCATATAGGGAAATCTGCTAGGCGAGACATGCGAGGAGGTGCGTCTTCCGCATGCGGACGGAGTGACGTTTCTCAGCGAGCGGCGTCAACCCGATACCCGGTTGCAGTAGCTTCGTAGGTACAGTCCAAGAAGCTACAAAGGACATCGAGGACGGCTTCAGCGCTCGGTTGCGGATCGAGATAGAGGTCGAGGGTGTGATGCTGGAGCGAAGGAGATGCGGTGAGTTCGAGGGCGTACTGTCGAGCAACCTCGTCCAAAATGTCGCCGAGCGTTTGGTCGCGGAAGGCAAAGCCGCCTGTGCGCCATGCAAGGACGACATCGAGCGGAACGGCTTGAGGAGCGTGCGGGGCTGTAGCTACCTCAGGCAGCCAACTCATTTCGCCCGGAGCCAGCTGTACGGGGGCATCAAGCGCTGTGCGTGCCGCAAATTGCACCACGCCCGTAGCCAGCACGATCCGTGTCTCGGCAGTCTGCTCATTTGGCCATGCTCGCACGTTGAAGCTGGTGCCGAGCACCGTTACAGCGGCATTGAACGTCTCTACTACAAACGTTTGCTCACCATGAACCACCTCGAAAAAACCTTCGCCGTCGAGGTGTACGCGGCGGTTCCAGCCGAGCAGTGGCCGCTGGTACGAAAGCGTGGTGCCGCTGTTGAGCTCTGCGGTTGAGCCATCAGGTAATTCCACCGTCATCCGTTCGCCGAATGATGCCGTAGCTGTGATCGGTTGAAGCCACCAACTCAGCCCAATGGCGCCAAGTAACAACGTGGCTGCGAGTGCGCCAACCCATCGTTGATGCATCGCAGGACGTAACGTAGAACGCAACGATGATCTGCGAGGAGCCCGGTCTTGTTGAGCGGGAGCCTGTGACGCTGCTAGGTCATTTGTAGCTACGGTCACGCGTTGCCAGAGGGCGTCGAGGTCTGGAGTGGTGTCATCGGGTTGGGCAAGACCAGCCAGCACCCATGTTTGTTCGAGCGCATGGCGTTCGCTGGCTTCTGTCGTGTCCAAGCGGGCTCGGAGGGCCGGGGGAACAGGCTGCTCTGGCGTTGGGGTCGGGGTATTGTTCATGACTGAAGCAAATCGGGGTCGAAGGCATGGAGGCGACTACGCAGATGCTGGAGCGCTTTCCAGATGTGGTTGTCTACCGTCTTGACGGACAAGCCCATCACGTTGGCAATCTCCTCATAGCTCAGCCCGTCAAACCGACTGAGTTGAAACGCCTCGCGGCGACGGGTTGGCAGTTCGTCAATCCATTGGCGGAGCTGTGCGCCTAGGAGGCGTGCTTGGGTCGTTTCTTCCGGCGTTGGCAAAACAGGGGGCTCATCCATGTCGCTCAAGAGGGCTTCGCGTTTGCTGGCCGTACGTTCTTGGGTCAGCGCGTGGGTACGGACCATCACGTACAGCAAGGCACGTAGCGAGCGGTTTGGATCGAGCGATGTACGTCGCATCCAGAGCCGCATGAACACATCTTGTACGATGTCCTCGGCGCGATCTGTCTGCCGGGTTAGGCGTAGCGCATACCGGTAGAGTGGCTTAGCTGCCGTCGCGAACAAGGCCTCGAAGGCCGTCCGGTCGGATGCCACCAAACGCCGACACCAGTCTGCATACGGCGTCAGGTCCGGTTTCTGATATGGCGTTTCTGCGTGCTCCATCGGGGCGGCATCCTTGCTTGCGTGCGCTTACGTGTCGTAGCGGATGGTCGTGGTTCACCCTATCCTATGATCGAAACGCCCCGACTCCCTATCTGGGCGACACACTTTTTTAGGGCAACCTTACATACCCTTTAGGAATGCTGCACGTTCAAGTTGCCCCACGCATCCACCTCAACATGCCAGCCGGGTAGGATGACGATGGTGGTATCGTATTGGTAGACGAGGGCAGGCCCTGCAAACACATGTCCATGCATCAGTTTCGTGCGATCGTAGCAAGGTGTTGGCGTGGGGTGGTCTGCAGCAAACCACGCGGGTTTGTCACCAAGATGGGCGATGGCGGCGTCATTGGTGGCGCGAGGCTGCTTCGGGAGATCGAGGGGCAAGCCGGGGATGGTGCCGCGTACGCGTAGGGTCACGGCTTCGAGTGGGGCTTCGGGATGGGCGTGGCCGTAGCGTTGCGCGTGGGCGTCATGGAAGGCGACGGCGGTGGCTTCAAGTGTATCTGCCGTGAGAGGAAGGGCAAGAGGGACGGCCAACTCATAGCTTTGCCCTGCATAGCGGAGGTCGAGTTGGGCGGTAAAGGCGAGTTCCTCTAAGCGCTCGTCAGCGAGGGCCGTGCGGATACGTGCTTGTAGATCTGCAAGCGCAGTTTCTAGAAGGGCTGGTTTCTCAATCAAGGTAGCCAAGGGGGTGAGGAGGGCGCGGGCTTCGTCGTAGACGACATCGGCCATAAGGAGGCCAAGGGCGCTGAGGACGCCGGGCGTAGGGGGGATGAGGATGCGGCGCACATCGAGGGCTTCGGCGAGGGCGCAGGCATGCAATGGACCCGCGCCGCCAAAAGGGATCAAGGTGCATGTGCGGGGATCGTAGCCGCGCTCGACCGAAACTCGCCGTAGTGCTCGTTCCATCGTAGCGTTGGCCACACGCAGAACACCCAGCGCAGCCGCCTCAGGTGAGCGACCTAGTGCTGTCCCTAGTTCGGCAAGAACTGCACGTGCGGCGTCGGCGTCGAGTTGTAGCGCGGTATCACCGCCAAGGAAACGGTCTGCGTCGAGGTAGCCCAAGACGAGGTTGGCATCCGTGACGGTGGGCGCGGTGCCGCCGTGGCCGTAGCAGGCTGGGCCGGGGCGTGCGCCTGCGCTCTCCGGTCCAACGCGTAGCACACCGCCAGCATCGACACGCGCGATGCTGCCACCGCCTGCACCGACAGTATGGATGTCGGTTGAAGGGAGGCGGAGCGGGAGGCCTGCGATGGTGCTTTCAGAGGTAAACGGCAGCGCGCCCGCGCACAAGGCCACATCTGTACTGGTTCCGCCCATATCGAACGTCAGTACATTGGGACTTTCTATGCCGAGTGCTTGCTGCGCGAGGGCAAACGCACCTACAACACCGCCAGCCGGGCCGCTGAGGACCAACCGGGCTGCTTGCTCTGCGGCTTGCCCAAGGCTGATGGTGCCGCCATTCGACTGCATCACCCGGACTGGTCGTCGCCCCAGCGCTTCGGAGAGGCGGTTCATGTAGCGGGCCACGAGCGGCTGCACGTATGCGCTGATGACGGTCGTGGCAGTTCGTTCATACTCGCGGTACTCGGGCAGGATGTCGCTACTCAGCGCCACGGTCGCCTCGGGCAGATGCTGCGCCAGCGCTTGGGCAATCTGCTGCTCGTGCGTTGGGTTCTGAAACGCATAGAGCAGCACGACGGCTACGCTCTCGATATCGGCTTCGCGCAAGCGGTGCATGAGGGCTGGCAGAGCCTCTGGACGCAGCGGACGAAGGACGGCCCCGGTGTAGTCGAGCCGCTCATCGACTTCGAAGCGCAAGGCCGCAGGCACAAGCGCAGGCGGGCGGGTTTGGCTGAAGGCGTAGAGGTCCGGGCGGTTTTGGCGACCTAGAGCAAGGACATCGGCAAAGCCCGCCGTAGTGATCAGCGCCGTGCGTGCGCCGCGGTGCTCAAGCAACGCGTTGGTGGCTACCGTGGTGCCGTGCACGACTGGCGTATCGGACGCCATCTGCAGCGCATCAAGGCCGTGGACCATCGCCTCACTTTGGTCGTGCGGCGTAGTAGCCGCTTTGTAGATCGCCAAGCGGCCGTCTACCCATGCGACGAAGTCAGTAAACGTACCACCGACATCGATGCCGACGGCATAGGTAGGCAAGGTAGGCATCGATGTTCGCACGAGAAATGGAGAGGGAAAGGCGAGGCCTTGAGGCATACAGTCACTACAAATTAGTGCCTCATTGCCAGAAAAACACCGGAGACGGCGGCTCTGGCGTGCATCTTGTTTTGTAGCGGATTCAGTTACGTCTTCTGCTTCATCTTTTTGGTACTCCAATGCAATGAAACGCCTTCACGTGTACGCCGTCGCATCTGCAGCACAAGCTGCCTCTTTCCAGTTTGCCCTGCGTAAACAGGCTTCGC
The DNA here is from genome assembly GCA_964471245.1 of uncultured Rhodothermaceae bacterium. Lineage (GTDB taxonomy): Bacteria > Bacteroidota > Rhodothermia > Rhodothermales > CAYYHN01 > CAYYHN01. The sequence continues at coordinate 5,108 of CAYYHN010000080.1, forward strand.
CCCTTGCATATGCTATCAAAGAAGGCGATTTGGTTGCCTTGGTAGGACCTGCCTTTGGGGTGATGAACGCCGAACGTACACATGATGCGGTTTGTCGAGATTTGACATTGCACGAATTGGTGTTGGATGAAGCGCAGCAGGCCTTTCCCGTGCTTCCGGTAAAATTTGCCACGATACTTGATGGCGAAGCCGCAGTGCGGACGTTTCTCCGTTTGGAGCAGGCGCATTTGCGCGCTGCTCTTGCAAAACTAGCAGGGCAGACCCAAGTCACCATTTCGCTCACGTGGGACATCACTGCGGTGTATGAGGCCGCCATGGTATCCCAAACGGTTCCAGCCGATGCCTTGTGCGAAGCCATAGCAGGTGCAACCCCAGAAGGTCGCGTCGAACTCGGCCGATTGCTCGACGATTTCGTCACGGAAGAACGTCAGCGTCTGCTTGCTGCACTCGATGCGCACCTCGCCCAGTACACGCGCCATAGCACGACGACGACAACGGTACATCCGGCAACGCTGGGGCAACGTGCCGTGTTGCTGCCTGCCGAACGCGTGCCCGACCTACTTGCCGACCTGCAACGCTGGGCTGCTCGTGCACCATGGGCCACTGAGGTGTATTGCCAGCCAACTCAGCCTCCTGTTGCGTTTGCATGTGTTGCCTGTCATCAACCGGATGCCGAAGCCATCGAAACCGCCCGATTTCGACTTGGCCTGCAAGAAGATGTACCGCTCTCCGCTCTAGATTCGGCCTACCAGCAGAAGCTTGGCTACGCTGAATGCACACCTGAAACCCTCACCGATGTGCGCGACGCTTATATGCACTTGCATGCCTTTGCTAAGCAGCACCGTCGTGTGTTTCCTCAAGCCGCTTGCTCGTTTCATCCCGAATGGGTAACGCGACTCATCTTTGCAGAGTTGGATGGCGCACTTTTCGCAGCACCTCCAACACCGCACACCAGTACGCAACCCGCCTAAGTTTTAATCCCGTACACTGATACGATGCCCAACCCACAACTTGTTGACCAGATCCGAGCACGGATCACAGAAAGTTCGGAGACGCAGATCAACCAATTGATCGAAGAGGCGCGTCAAGAAGCTTTCGCTGAGGCTAAAGCCATCATTAAAGACCAGATCCTCCAAGCAATATTGCGCGGTGCCATCCAAGAAGCCCAGCAGATGGGTCAGAACGTCGCCACTGCTCCGTCTGCTGCACGCCAGCACGTGCAGCAGTCTCCGCCGCTTACGCAACCAGCACCGCAGCACATGACTGCGCAGGCCTCTGTACCAACGGCTGCCAACCCGTTGATGGCCATGCACGGAGAAGCAGCCTACGACTTTTCCTGAGTTTCTTCGGACCCCTATTCCACGTAGTACCATGAGTTCTGCTGCTGCACAAGCCCTCGTTGAGCACGTGCGAAACCATTTTGCGCAGACCCTGCAAGACGACGTTCGTCGCTTGTTTCACGAAGCGTATCAAGAGGCGATGGCCGAAGGTAAGGCCAAGCTGAAAGATCGTATGCTGATGGCCATTTTGGGCGAAGAGGGTTTGCCAACTCCTAGGCAAACAGAAACAGCCTCGGCGGCGTCGCCACCTCTGTCTGTTTCACATCCTATCATGCAGCCTGAGCCGATAGTTGCACCAAAACCAGTCGCTCCGCCAGCACCTCCGGTGCCTACACCTGAGCCACCAGCGGCGCGTATCCATGCATTGAATCCGCAGGCGGCTCCTGTTTCCACGCCAGCGTCGAATGCATCGCAACCTGCTGAACTGACCATGCCGCCCCCGGTTCGTGAGGACGATCTAGACAGTGGGCTGTCAGGGCAGATTGAGTACATACGGCGACAGATTCAACGCAACGAGGCGTTGCTCAACCAGTTGAGGCCGTTCCTCGCGGCCACTGGCAGCTAGTCTAGTACTGGATTAAGGCCGTCTGTATGATTCAGATCGACCCCGCGTTTCGTGCCGAACTGAAAACCAAGCTTAAAGCTGGGTTCGTTGACGGATTGCTGCAGCGTGTGTCCGTGCAACTCGGTGGCGGTGTCGTGGATGAAGAGCCGGACGCGTTGTCTGAGGAGGATACGTCTACCTTCGACGAACAAATGGAGGAGGCCTTTCCGGATGTGCCGGAAGCAGACTTGTCATCCGAACCTGAGGCCGAGTTACCTCTTGAGCCTGAGTCCGAATTGGAACAGCCGCCCGAACCTGAACGGGACCCTGAGCCTAATCCAACGCTGGAAGAGGAGGAACCAGCCCTGGCGGAAGAGGCGGTACCTCCTGCCCCGCAGCCCGAATCCAATGTAGCCTACTATCTCTACGCCGTGATGCCGCGTGACATGGAGGTGTCGTTGCCGCCGACGGGCCTGGGTGCCGAGCATCCTGTATGGCTGATGCGGCATCGCAATGTGCAGGTGATGATGAGTGAAGTACCGCGCGCTCAGTATGGTGCCGACGCACTACGTAGGCACCTTAGCGATTCCGCATGGCTCGAATCGGCTGTTCAAGAGCACTACCGCATCATCGGTGCTGTTCAAACCGACCGTGGAGTCATTCCCTTGCCCTTTGGCACCGTTTGTGCCGACCACGCAGAGGTCCGTGCTTTTCTGGAAGCGCATTACTACTACTTCTCGTTGCAACTCCGTGCCCTCGATGGCAAGCAGGAGTGGGATGTTAAGCTATTCTGCGATGCGACTACCTTTTATCCCATTGCTGAAGAGCAAAGCCCAATGCTTGTCGAAATGCGTCGCCGCATGTCGCATCAAGCCTCCGGGATGGTGCACTTAGTCCGAAAACAGTACGAACGGATGGTGCACGACGAAATCAAGAAGTTGAGCCAACAGGAAGGATATAGTGTGCACACCGAGCTTGCAGCATTAGCCTGCGAAACAGGGCTCAAGCCCATCGACCCTGATCATGAGGCTGTTGATGGTGCCTACCTTGCGCTGCATGCAGCGTATCTGATTGATATCAAAGACATCCCTGCTTTTCATGCGCGCATGGCTGCCGTGCAAGCCAGCATCCAAGCACGTGGCTTACGGATTCAGCATGCCGGTCCATGGCTGCCCTTTAGCTTTGTACGGACCGACTTCGATGTGGCGAACCTCGGCCAAGCTGCCTGAATGTCTTACAGAAACGCCGTCGGGACTCATGCGTTGGCAAGACAAATGCTCTCATTCCTATCCGACAACGTCCATGCCGAAGATGCGCAGAAAACGCGATCTACCCGAAAAGGTCTGCCCGGTGTGCAGGCGCCCCTTCGTGTGGCGGAAGAAGTGGGCTGCTGTTTGGGATGACGTCCGCTACTGCAGCGAGCGATGTCGCCGCAATCGTGGTCGCCGTACAGCAGATGCTGCCTAAGGCAATGTTACATGTGGCAGGAGGTGTTGGAGCCAAACACGGTAGGCTACTTGAAGGCACTTAGTGCCAACGTACGCACTCCATTTTTAGCGTCGTTGCCGAGTGCCCTACCTAAAAATAGTCGTGTGTATTTTTTGACTCCAGCTTTCTCCATAATGCTGGATTTCTAGAAAGTTCGCATGTTCTGGGGCAGGTTTGTAGATCCTGAATGCCCGTGCGATACCCAAAGAAGCGGCGCTTTCCAATGGGCCGAAGAAGCGTGTATCCCGATCTAGGAAATAATCTTGTTGCGCCCAGTAGGTCATTTGCATAGAGTTGAGAAAGAAACACCCCGCGTGTGGGTTTTCAGCGCGCTTCAAAGCAATCTGCTTCCCCATAACCATGCCGTGAATTATGAGGTTGTCGTTGAAGTAATGCGCGAACGTAGTCGGATCACCTGTGTGAAAGAGAAGCTCCGGGTCGATGTAGTTTTTGCAGATGCGTGCCGTGTGGTTTTCTGTGCGTTCCACTGCTAGCTCATATCGATTGGGTTGCAGAACACACGTATCACCTACGAAGGTGTTAAACCACGTGAGTTTCTGAAAAAAGAGTGGGTCGTGTAAAATTAAGTCATCTTCTAGGTAGCAGTAGAAGTCGTATTGCCCCAGTGCCGATTTTAAAACACGATGGCACTCGAACCCCAAAAACATAGGTTCACATTGGGTTGGATAATGCTTGTAATATCCGGGAGCTATCGGTAAGCGATCTAAAAGGTGCAGCCTACGCGTTGTGCAGACGACGATGTCTAGTTGAGTTGGCTCTGTTTGGTTGGCCGGTATCTCATGGAGGCGGTCGGTGTAGCGGTAGTAACGCTGTGTGGGGCCAAAAAGAGCAAATAGCGATTGGATGCATTGGGCAAGTGCCAAAACCCTCGGTTGTGGATTGGGGTTTTGGGAGGCATACCCCCCGTCGCCATTGGGATTGTAGACATGAGGAATGACTACCAGCAAGCGCATGGCCAATCCAAGTTAAACGTAAGGTATTGTCAGCTACAGCTTTAAAAAGGGCATGCTATAGCAAGAATGGAAAGGGTTGATGGTGTTGATTGCATGGGGCACGACGTTGGCATCGAGACCCAAGGGCCAACAGCCCATAGCCAAAGGCTGAGGCGCTCAGTATCGAGTGCCATCAACCCTTTCGAGCGCCGCTATACGCTGACATATGACTAACTGCAACCGTTGTCAAAAGGTACGCTTCTCGTGTGTAATTTGCCTCCTGTTTAAGGCAACATCGGGCGCTCCCATCGCTCTCCCGCGGAATAGCTAAGACGAGAACGCACAAAATAGGGGGCCTCTAAGAAAGGGCAAGATGTAAGATGGGCAACACGCGTCCCGGTATGCTATCCGAGGCACGTTTGCCGACCACCACGCCGCCCATGGCCTCGTAAAAACCAACGGCGTTTGGATCACTTTGGATGACAAGCCGCTGTGCACCAGTGGCTGCAGCCGTAGTTAATGCGTGCTGCAGCAATACACGTCCGTAGCCGTGCCCAATGTGCTGCGGGTCAACGAAGAGCGCATCGAGTTCCATAGCTGAGGCATCGATCCCTTCGAGCGTGTAATAGCCGATGGGCTTTTCATCAAACACGCCCACGTAGACGAACTTGGTTGCAAGGTCTTCGGGTCTCAGGGTTAATTCATCGCGGCAGGCATTCATAAAGGCAGCGCTATAACCCCAGTGCGCCTTGGCCCGAAATGCAAGGGCGCTGAGCACGTCGAGGTCATCAGCAACTGCTAAGCGGATCCTGAGGTTTGGCATTGCTCAGCAGATTTCTTCAACGATGGACGTGCCCTCACTGTGGTCGCCGCTGGTCCATTGCCAGCGCTCATGCAGGCGCAGGCGGCCGTCGGGCAGCTGTTCGGGTGTTGTTTGGCATGTTCCAGTCATCAGGTCTCCTGCAGCATTGACATGGCTATAGCGCATGTCGAGCGATCCGTCTTCCTTCATGGTGGCCACTAAGGTGCCGAAGCGGATACCGCCACCTGCATACGTTGCCCATACAATGTCCCTTTCTTGGCGATAGTGGAACGTGGTTGCGGCGTCCACTTCACCATTGGCGGCTTGTGTAACCGCACGGAAACGGCGGTTGTCGTACGAAAACGAAGGCATGGGCAAAGTCAGGTGTAACAGATTTCCATCGATTCATCTTTATGCGGACCGTGTACACGCCATGCGAGCACGAGGTCGCCGGTGTTCAACGCAAGCGTGCCGCTGTAGACATCCGCGCCGCATAGATGTGGAG
>CAYYHN010000081.1:0-7246 GCA_964471245.1 uncultured Rhodothermaceae bacterium
GTCGATCATCGCACGGAGCGCTGAGCCAGGAATGCGACGCAGGCCTGACGAGTCGGCGCGGGCTTCGTAGGCCGTGTAGTACGAGGGGTTCGTTGGTTTTTGCTCGCCATCCTTGGCTTTCGGCGGCTGGGGTGGCTTGACGTGCTCGACCGACGTAATGCCGGAGCGGTCCTTCGTCAGGAACAGCGCGTTGCTCTCGGTGCCGACCAACGTGCCGCCTTCGCGCACCCACAGTTTGATGCGTTCGATGACGGCCTCGCTGAGGTAGTTGTTGAGGTTGCCCGAGCCGGGCAGCACGAGCACATCGTATTCCTTCAGTTCGAGGCCTGCGACGTCCGAGGTACGGATGCGGTGGATGCCAAACTCGGTCCAGTAGTCGAACAGGTACCAGAGTTGCCCGGCGGTGTACGACGAGAACGGCGTATCGACCATCAGCGCGACCTTAGGTGCTTCGACGACGCGGCTATTGCCGGAGGCGAGGTCGATGCCCTCGGCCATGCGTCCGCTGTCCATCCCGACGATCTGCACGCCCGCTTCCTCGGCGATGCGCTGCATGTCGGTGGCAGCGGTGGCGGCTTTGGCACGGTTGCGGCCCAGCAGCACGATGAGGCTGCCGTGGCCGAACGTGCGGGTGCCGTCGCTAAACGTCTTGCGCGCTGAGCGGACGACGTAGCCTGCACGCCATAGCTGTGCTAGCGCTTTGGGGGCGTTCATCTGTGCCCATTCGATCACATAGGCATACTGCGCGTTTGGGTTCACGACACCCACGGAAGCCATTGGCGCTTCGGTTACTTGCGTCATTTCCACGCGCGGTGCTGTCTCGGTCCACGCTGCCCCTGTCAGGTTGTATGCCAGCGGAGCCGCCCACGTCGACATGTCGTACATCACCGAGTCTTCAATTGCCATCTGGCGCTGCATGAGCGTGTTGACGAAGATGTGGCGGGCCTGCTCCGTCGAGACGATGAACGTGCCTGCTTCGAACGTTTGTTCCTTGGCTTTGCCATCCCAATAATCGTAGGCCTCGCGCACCGTGAAGTCGGCGTCGGCGCGGTGGACTTCAACGTTGTGTTTCAGCAGCAGGTCGATCACCTTGTGCGTGTAGCCGTGTCCACCATCGTCGGGGAGGATGTAGGCCTTTGTAGCGCTCTCATTGGCGTTATCCGAGAAGAATGTACGGAAGTAGTCGAGCAACTCCGCGCGGCGGTCAGCGGCAAGCTGGATCGTCGCCATCGACGTGGCATAGTGGTCGAAGATGCGCTGGCGGAGGGTCAGGACGTAGCCGTCGTTGGTCTCGACGGCACGGCCGCCTCGGCTGTGGCCGCCTTGCTCCGTCAGCATCCCAATAGCGCCCATGATGCTCGGGTACGACGAGCCGTAGCCGGGGTAGAAGAAGTCGAACGCCTCGCGGGTGAAGTAGTTGATCTGGTTCTCGTCAAACGCCTGCGCGTTGGCCATTCCGAAGTCGTTCGCCCAGTCGTCGTAGGCATCAGGCAGGTTGAGGTTGCGCGGCGGCTGGCCGGGCATCGTGAAGTAGTTGTTGTTGAAGCCCTGTTCATGGTAATCGACATGCACTTGCGGCATCCAGTGCTGGAGTCCTGCAATGCGACCTTGACTCTCCGGATGTACTAGCCACAACCAGTCGCGGTTGAGGTCGAACCAGTAGTGATTGGTACGCCCGCCCGGCCATGGCTCATCGTGCTCCAGTTCCACCGGGTTGGTGTTCAGCACATTGCTCTGCGTCGAACGGTACCAGTACGCGTAGCGGTCACGTCCGTCTGGGTTGAGGCAGGGATCAATGATGACAACAGAGTTGGTGAGGATCGTCTGTGTATTGGCGTCGGTTGCTGCAGCAAGCCGGTACGCAACTTGGATTGCCGTCTCCATGGTCGAAGCCTCGTTACCGTGGATGTTGTAGCTCATCCACGTGATCGTCGGGTTGCTTTCCATGAGCGCCGCTGCGTCAGCGTCATCCGGATCGGCAAGGCGCAGGTTGTTCTCGCGAATCTCGTCGATGCGGGCGTGGTTCTCAGGCGTGGTGATGACTAAGTAGTAGAGTGGCCGCCCTTCATGGGAAGCTCCGTACTCGTGGAGCGTGATACGGTCCGACGCTTCAGCCAGCGCTTGCACGTAGTCAACCATGTGCGCGTGCATTGTAAAGCGGGTGCCGAGTTCGTAGCCGAGAAAGTCGGCGGGTGAAGGAACGGCGCTGTCGTAGCTGAGCTCAGGCTCGAACTGCAGATACTCGGGTAACAGCGGGTTATCATGCGTAAGGTGCTGGGCTACAGCGGGTAGCACCATCAAAAACGCGCAAACAACGGCAAATAATCGAGGAGAAACCATCGGGGCGGGTGGTTTGGTGGGAAATCCTGCTCAAAGCGCGCAACATACAAGCCACACAGGAAAAAAGCTGTATCGTATAGACGTTCTGTTACGAGTTGCAGCCCTGTTTAACGGCTGTCTCCTCTTGTGTCAATAACCTCTGTTCCAAATCCTGTGAAGTCTGCTTTCTCCCTGATGGCTTGTGCGTTGCTTGTTCAAGTCGCCCTCGGCCAATCTGCCCTAACCGAACATCACGACCTGTTGTATGTCCCTACTGATGCCGTCGAAGCGGACAGCGTGCAGCGGCTGAACCTTGTGCTGCCGACCGATGTGGAGCAGCCACCGCTCTTGCTATGGATTGGTGGCGGCGCATGGTCGTACGTCAATCGGGCGATGGAGATGGACATCGCCCGGCGTATGGCGGCCGAGGGTATGGCGGTAGCCTCGGTTGGGCATCGACTGAGTGCGGCCGTCTGGCAGAACCCGGCGCTAGATGAAGGCGTGCAGCACCCGGCACATATCGAAGACATCGCTTCGGCATTCAAGTGGCTTTACGATCATGCTGCCGACTATGGCTACGATCGCACGCGCATATTTGTAGGCGGCTTCTCTTCAGGCGGACACTTAGCCGCGCTGCTTAGCATGGATCCTCGCTACCTCGCCGCGCATGGACTGACGCGCGAACACATACGTGGCGTCATCCCTATTGGCGGAGCCTACGACATTGCAAACTACCACGCGGTATTTGCCAACGGGAGCAGCCCTCACCTTGCCGAACAGCACGTCGAATCGGTGTTTGGTCCAACCGAGGCACACTGGGCCGACGCATCGCCGACGCTGTACGTAGACGATATGTCCGTGCCCATGTTGTTGGTCTCGGAGAATAATACGTATAACTATACACGACTCCTCGAAGAAGCAATCCGAAAGCGGCTTCCGAGCCAGCGATGTGCTGCACATCCAGGCGATGGGCCACGGCGACCTGTGGCAACACCTTTCCCACGCTGAGACCAGTCGCTACCGCGACCTCCTAGTCAGTTTTATTTTGGAGACGTGATAGCTTGTGGCATGGAGTCATCAACAGTCCAAGGTAACTTCTTCGAGAGTGAATGGTGTCTGAAGCGCGAAAACGTCTAAGAACTTGGATTGATGCGTGTTTCTGGGGTCCAGACGGAAAAGATTATAGCCGCATCATTCAAGTACTAAAAGCAGATAAAGAACTCCCGAGTGCATTTGAGTTAGCCCTGCTTCAGGAAAACCTGAGCGACCCCGATGTAGTCGAGTTGGATGTCTTGTTCGAATATATACGTCGGGAGTATGTACTTGATGATCATGAAGATGATGAGCTACTGAGTGTGTTGCTTACTTTGTGTCACGCGCTCTTGAACAAAGTTCAGCCTGAAGAGAAGAGTTTCTCGCTCCTGATAAACCAATTTTATGACATTTGGTACCACCAAGTAGATGCGGTATCTAAGCCAAATGAGTTGTCGTATTTTGAATTGACGCTGGCAATGTTGCACGATAAATATCATGCTTTGCTTGAACGAAGAGAAGGACGTTTTGAAGTGCTTTTTCAGTTTGTCCTCATGAACGCTTACTGGTTTGAGCAACGTGTAGACCAATTTTTGGCGCTATGGCCTCAATTACAGTTTCATCTCGATTGGTGGGGACGCGACCATCATCTATGCAAAGATTGGATAGATGCACACCAGAGAATAATAGAGGGGTAGTGTGAAGCATACTAGCTCGTGGTATCTCTTGACTTTGTGTGTCTTACTACTTGTGGCCTGTCAAACACCCGCATCCCAAGACAACACCATTGTCCTAGACCGAGCCGCCTACGCAGACCGGCTCTACGGGTTCTGGCTGGCCCAAAGCATCGCCAACTGGACGGGGTTGGTGACGGAGATGGACAAGATTGGCAACCTTGGCGAGATCCAGACGGGCAGCTTCTACACCCGTGCCGATTGGGGCCAGCCCGATCAACCGAGCATCTGGGGGGAAGGCGTGCCAAGCGACCTCTCACCGACCATCGATTTCGTCTTTCGCGATCCCGGAGACATATGGGGTGCGGACGACGACACGGATATCGAGTACATGTACCAGCATCTGCTGGCGACGCATCAGACCAGCATGCTTACGCCCGAGCACATCCGCGACGGCTGGCTTGCGCATATCCGTGTCGAGGAGGAGAACTACCTTTGGGTCTCGAACCAGCAGGCGTTTGATCTGATGCGTGAGGGGATATTACCTCCGGCTACCAGCGATCCGGCGGCCAACCCGCACACCGACATGATCGATGCGCAACTCACCACGGAGATCTTCGGCCTGTTTGCCCCGAGCCGCCCCGATGTAGCTTTGCGTATAGCCCATCTGCCCATCCGCACAACTGCTCGCGATGAAGCTGCGGCTATCTCTGAATTCTACGTCATCCTCCACGCCCTCGCGGCCACACATAGCGGCGATCCCACCACGATGCAAGCACACCTATTGGCCTCTGCTGCCACGGCCCGCACCCATCTGCCCGACACGACCTATCCGGCCAAGATGTATGACTTCGTCTGGTCCCAATACAGCGAAGGCGTGCCGTGGGAGCAGGCGCGCGACGCCGTGTATCAGCGCTACCAAGTCGAGCAAGCTGACGGTTACGACATCACGAGTCGCAACCTCTACTGCAACGGCTGTTTCGCGGCCGGGATCAACTTTGCGGCCAGCCTCATCAGCCTGTTCTATGGCGAAGGCAGCCTCGTCGAGACGATCAAGATCGCCGTGCTGACTGGATGGGATTCCGATAATCCTGCGGCGACATGGGGTGGGCTCTTAGGGTTTATGCTGGGCAAAGATGGTGTTGAAGCCGCCTTCGGCCGCACCTTCGCCGACCGCTTCCACATCCACCGCACGCGCCAAGGCTTTCCCAATGACGGCTACGACACGTTCGAGAACATGGCCGCGACGGGGCTTGGAATCGTCGACCGCGTTGTCGTCGAGGAAATGGGCGGGCGCGTGGATCGGGGAGCCGACGTGTGGTATGTGCCACAGTCTATGCTTATGCCATAAAGCCATACGAAAAAGCGGCAGGCGAATCCGAGGGGACTCACCTGCCGTTTCTCTTCTGATTGAATCAGGTACGCTACGTTGGGTTAGGCACGGGCGTGCTGCCATGCCGGGAGGCGTGGTTGCCGGCGCGTGTCGGAGCCGAGGCAGAAGCGCGACACCAGTTGGCTGAGGTTGCTAGATAATTCATGCAAGACCTCGGAGGCGGCTGAAATCTCGTGCGCCTCGCGAACCGACCGCTCGGTTAGGCTGGCAATCTCGTCGGTGCTTTGGGCGATAAGGTTGCTCGTGCCGGCCTGTTCCTCATTAGCCGCAGCCATGCTGGCTACACGCTCGTTGATCGCGCCGACATGGTCCACGATCTCATGCAGCGCATTCCCAGCGCGGTTGGCCAGTTGCAAGCCGTGCTCTACCTGTTCGCTGCCTTGGTGAATGGAGTTGACAACGCCCGTGATCTCCTGCTGGATTGTGCTCACCACACCTGTAATTTCCTTGGTAGCGTTCGTGGTGCGTTCAGCCAGTTTACGCACCTCGTCGGCGACGACGGCGAAGCCGCGGCCATGTTCACCGGCTCGCGCCGCCTCGATCGAGGCGTTGAGGGCCAGCAGGTTCGTTTGGTCGGCAATCTCTTGGATGGACGTAACCATTGTGTCGATTTGTTGGCTCGACGCCCCAAGGCGCTCCACCATCTCGGAGGCTTGCTGCACAACACCAGCAATGTGCTGCATTTTCTCGATGGTTTGCTCAATAACTTGGCCACCCGCTTGGGCTGCTTCGCCGTTCCGGACCGAAAGCGTCGCGGTCGTTGCGGCATCGCGAGCATTCTCCGTTACGGTGGCGGCCATTTGCTCGACGGCGGCAGCAACACTATTGGTTTGCTCAGCTTGTTCTTCGGCATCGCGGAGCAGCACGTTGCTGGACGTCGCGATTAGCGAAGCCGAGTCTGTTGTTTTGCCTACGGTTTCTTGCAGGATGCTAATGGTCTCTCGCACGTTTTGCACGGCTTGATTGAAGCCTGCATAGAGCCGCGCAATGTCATCTTCGCGATCTGAGTGCAAAGACACATCAAGATTGCCTTCTGCAAACTTCTGCATCTCAATCAACATGCGGTTGGTGCTTTCAGTTAGGTAGGCTTGCTGGGCGTCTGAGGTGGAAAGCAGGTCGTTTAGGTTTTGCACCATCTTGTTGAAGGCATGCCCGAAACTGTCGTGATCTGAGAGCGGTTGGACGCGCACATTGAGGTTGCCTTCGGCAATGGCGTCAGCGGCTTCGGCCATGTCGTGTACGTAGCGCATCACCTTGTTGTACTGCTCGGCAATCTGGCCGACCTCGGTGAAGGGCTCCGCTTCGATTTCATGCCCGACTTCACCTGTGCGGACTTGATGATCCATCGTCGAGAGGAGGTCAATCAGTTCAGTCGAGGCGCGGTGCTCAGCCACATTGAGGCCCGAAATTTCGTCATCCGGTGGCACACGGAACGGCAGAATATTGTTGAGGGTGCGGAAGAAGATGTACGTTCCGCCAAAAGCGAGGACGCCGCAGGCGGCAATCCCCACGACCTGTACGCCCAGTTGCTCCAGCCGCGTGTAGCCCGTGCCGATGACTTCGAGATCACCAAAGAGGCCCGCTGCAAAGGTGCCCCAGATACCAGCGGCAAGGTGCACGGGAATCGCCCCGATTGCATCGTCGATTTGGCGGCGCTCCAGCACATGTTCGATCCAGCGTGCGATCAGCGCACCGACGGCCCCAATGAGTGCCGCTTCGCCTGTCGTGATCACATGGCAGTTGGCCGTAACAGCGACCAAGCCAGCTAGTGCGCCATTGAGCGGAGCCGTGGGCGGTGGGCGGAGGGAGAAAGTGAAGAGAGTCAGGA
>CAYYHN010000081.1:7256-10645 GCA_964471245.1 uncultured Rhodothermaceae bacterium
GGCATAAGCGTCGCGCCACCAGCCATACAGGAAGCTGGTCAAGAGGCCAACGGCGGCCCCGATCATGGTATTGACGACCACACCGGGTACACTTTCATCGAAGGCCAGCGTACTGCCGCCATTGAAGCCAATCCAGCCAAACCACAGGATAAGGGCACCGAAGATGGCCATGGGGAGGTTGCTCGGTGTGATCTTCTGCGACGTGCCATCGGGCTTGAATCGTCCGAGGCGTGGCCCAACAACGATAACGGCAGCCAAGGCCACCCAGCCGCCAAAACTGTGCACGACCGACGAGCCGGCAAAGTCGACGAAACCGAGATTGCTGAGCCAGCCGGGATCGCCTGCGTAGCCGCCGCCCCATACCCAATGGCCATAGATCGGGTAGAGCACACTACAGATAGCGACAATCCAGAGGTACGCGCTGAACCGCAAGCGCTCCGCCACGGCTCCCGACACGATGGTCACGGTCGTACCTGCGAAGACGACTTGGAACAGGAAAAAGATGGTCATCCAGGCGTCGGCATGGCTTAGGTCGACGAAGAAGTACGTCGTGCCAAACCAACCGTTGGCCGTTGCGCCAAACATGAGGCCGAAGCCGAAGATCCAAAATAAGGTGACAGCAAAACCAAAGTCGACAAGGTTCTTGATCGCTACGTTGATGTAGTTTTTGGCACGTGTCAGGCCCGATTCAAGAAAGAGAAATCCCGCTTGCATACTAAAGACAAGACCGGTACAAATAAGTACCCAGAGGGCATCCATGGTAGCGAATTCCATAGCAAAAACAACGATTAAAGACTGCAGGACAAGTGTCTAGCTGGCAGGAATGCAATGTCCTATGGGGGGCACAAGCAGCATCCTAGACGAGCATAAACGGATTGAAAGAGCAGGCTACTTCAACAGGAAGACCACTACGGACTTCGTAGCGTCTTAGGGGTGAACCTGGCTGGGTATCGGAGGCTTAGTTGAAGTATTAAGCCTGTAGGGGATGATAAAATGAACAGAACGTGCAGTTGATGCTACGTGAGGGGCATTTGGTGTTTTAAGAAGCGACGACGTGTGTATGGATTCCAAGAGTGTGCAGTAGTATGTTCCGGTTGTTCGCATGAAGTTGTAGTTCACTGCATCCGTCGAATTGGACGATTCTGCTTCCAAACTGCCGCTGCCCACTTGTGTCGCATGTGGTGCGCCTGTCGAGGCGACGCATCGCTATTGTGCCACCTGTGGCGAGCAACTTCGGCGGCCACCGCTGACACTCCGAGGAGTCTTTACACAAGCGTTTCATACATTTTCGAAGCTCGATCATGGGTTTCTCTACAACCTCAAGGTGCTCACCGTCGCTCCGAAGCGCCTCGTTGCAGAGTACCTTTCTGGTCAACGTCGTCGCATCTACAATCCGTTGGCCTATGCGCTCGTCATGACGACGCTGTACCTCTTTGCTGACTCTGTATTCTATGATCCCGGCCCGCGTAATAGTGATGGACCACCCCCGGTGCCCGTCTTCGAATTAGCGTACGAGACGGGACGATTTCTACGGATTTATTTTAAGTACGTCTGGTTGAGTGGTGTCGTCTGGCTTGGCCTTGCGGCGCGTCTCATGTTTGGACAGTATCGCCTTGCTGAGCACCTGGCAATCAGCGGCTTTTTGATTGGGCACGCCACACTCGTAGCGGTGCTCACTCTCATCCCGTTTGGGTACGCCATCATCTTCAACCCTTTTCTATACGCTGCCATCATGGTCATGCTGTTTGCAACGTATGGGACGAAGGCGCACCTGTTTCAGACGGTAGTGCAAGTGCTGAGCGTCATGCTGTTGTTCCTTGGGCAACTAGTGGTCGTCGCCTTTGCTGGTGCGTTGGCGCTGATGCTCATCAGGAACTTCTTCTAACAGTACTTAAGTTGTGTAGTGTAGGGTATACGGCCCGAGTCTGTCATTCTGACGACGAAAGGAAGAATCCCCTCGTTCAGACCAAAAAAGCCTTGAGGTTTGTGATCGCGATGACGAACCCCTATGTACAACTTGACCCTAGCTTTTAGGCCATAAGCCTGAGATTTGATGACCCTAAAATATGAGCTTGAAGGTGCTGGTTGGGCAACAGCTACACTCTATACACAACAGGGCAGTGCTAGCATGGCCGTTTCTTATCTACATGACTCACTCCGTGAATTGACGGAAGCTGCTTTGCTGCTATGCAAAGGAATCGATGAGGCTGAAGTTAGCTTGGTAAACGAGCCGGGTGCGCATCGTCTGGTCTTTAAACGAGGCGCGTACGATGTGGTAAACGTTGAATTGCAGCGATATGCTACTTGGCCAGCCGTAGCGCGGCAGCCCGATGAAGTTATTCTTCGTGTAGAGACCACGGTAGCCCGAGTGCGCCATCAGGTGCTTAGCGTACTGTGGCGAATCCATCAGGGATATGGTGCAGATGGCTACATGGAAGCTTGGGGTAAACATGGTTTTCCTCAAGCTGAATATGAGCGACTTGAGGCCATTAAAATCGGACATTCTATGTAGATTTTTGTCATTCCCCACATTATAACCTGCGTCTTTCCACTGCATTATGCAACCCATCCGTCGCCTGCTAACCAACCTGTGTACTGATGACCTTGCTGCGAGCAAGCATTTCTACACGTCGCTGTTCGGGCTAGTGATCGCCTTCGACAGTGACTGGTTCGTCCATCTCCGTGCCGACGGTGGCGCGCTTGAAGTGGGCCTCATCAGTCCTACACATTCCATCGTTCCACCGGCAGCCCAAGGTGCTACCGGTGGCATGTACCTGACATTCGTGGTGGACGATGTCGACGCCGTTTTTGCAGAGGCGCAGGCCCAAGGCTTTACGGTACTGAGCCCGCCTGATGACACATTCTATGGCCAGCGGCGGCTTCTGCTGCACGCACCCGAAGGCACCGTCGTCGATGTCTCTGCGCCTCTTGCCCCCATGAAGAATTGATCGTATGAAAACACTACATACCTTAAGATGGAGAAGCGTCCTGTTTACGATCATGCTTTCTTGCATGGGTGTCGCGGACGCACACGCACAAGTCAAGCTCATCTTCGACACCGATTTCGGCGGTGATGCCGATGATCTTGGTGCGTTGGCGATGCTGCACCACTTCATCGATAGCGACGAGGCCGACGTGTTGGCCGTCATGTGCTGGTCGACGGAGGCGTTTGCTGTGGCGGCTATCGATGCGGTCAATCGTTACTACGGGCACCCAGATATCCCGATTGGCGTGCGGAAAGATCCGACGCATCATACAGATTGGAATTACAGCAAGCCCATCGTAGATCGTTTTCCTTCTGAGCAGACGTATGCCACGGTGCCGGATGCGACCATGCTATACCGTGAGCTCCTCGCTGCAAGTGATGACGCCAGCGTGACCATCGTGAC
>CAYYHN010000082.1:0-2448 GCA_964471245.1 uncultured Rhodothermaceae bacterium
TGGTGCAGCAGTTGCGAAATCCTTCCATCCAGATGACTCTTGCGTAAGTCCTATACTTCATGAAGAGGTACGGTGTGATGGATCGAGAGCAACTGGTTCAAGCTATTGTGGATGCCGCAGCTTTGTGGCTTGATGCAGATGCGTCACATAGGAGTGAGTTACATACGGCGGTGCTTGCGGATGCAAACGTGTTTACCGAAAGCAATCTTGCATTTGCATTAAATCGGTTCTTTCATAGCCTTAAAGCAGATGTGTTGAAGGGACTCGCTGAGCACACGTCACGATGTGCGCCTCAATCGATTGTGATCGAGCGTACTCATGTGGGTGTCGATTTGCTGGGATTGGAAGCGCAAGTTTTGGCGATTGTCGCCGGACATACGTGTGAGGTAATTGGCGACGCGGAAGAGTGGACTATTGCGCATGCATTTTGGACGGAAGTTGAACGACGTATAGGGACAGCACTTCCTATATCGTTTGAGGTCGCCGTCCCCGACACACGCGCGGTTAGCTGGCGCATCCCACACAATCCCGAACAGCCATCGGAAGCTTGGCCGCTAGGATATGCGGTTGCGGTCTTGGATGGCCGAGAGAGCAAAGCCGGGCTCGAAGGCCTCGCTGAGGATTTGCTTGTACACGACGGAGCAGGCTTCCGCAGCCCGAAGCTGGTGTTTGCACCTGAAAGCCTCTCACCGGATGACGTGCTCGATGCGTGTGCTCAATTCCGAGCAGTCATTCCCGGGCACCCGGATGTGCCTAGCCGACTAAAGATGACACAAGCCTTTCTGCATGCAACGGGGACGCCGCATGCGTGGAGTGAAGACCTCACCTTTTTAATCAGCCGTGGCGACCCGGAGCCCCAAGCAAATGGGCATGTTCGGTGGTGTACGTGGACGGATTTCGCTTACGTTGAGACGTGGCTGCGGCATCACGCGAACGCTACCTCGCTCGTAGTTGCTAGGCCATCGCTTTTAGCTAAATTGGATGTGCCTCAGGTGAAGCGAAAACTAGGCGAAGCGCATAAGCCTGTCTTTGGTACATCTGCGTTTAGCCGACTTTGTCTAGCATTGTTGAACGGTGCAGCTTAGCGATCCGACCTTACGCAGCTTGTAAAGTGGCTTCAATTTGTGGGAGTAAGCTGTCCCACGTGGAATCCGCAGACTTGGTGATGGTGGCAAAATCAGCCAAAAGAAGTATATCAACTATGCCCTCAAGTGCGAACAACTTGTGTGCGAGCGGATGACTTGCTGCTTCTTCAACACTACGCGCGACGATCATATTTCCATCAGCGAATCCACCTGCCCGTGAGAATTTGAGGCTGTTCGGGTTTGGCGTGCCTGAAATCCTGATTGATGCCATTGCATTCTCAAAGTGTTTTCTTGAGGATAAGACGTATTAGGTCGATTTTGTTCGTATCCTGCGCGCAACTACTCAATGTAAAGCGAGGCCGCATAAAATTTGCAGCGAGCAACCGTTTACGGTATGGAGGAACAAGGCAAACTACCCCGCGCAGATCAAGAATCAAGTCGAAGAATTGGCTCGTCGGCAGGGAAGCTGAAACGTATTTCGCATCATACCGAAGGTATGATGCAAGGCTTGCGTGAATGGGTTGATTTGCGCATTGAGTTGGTCAAAGCAGAGATAGAAGAACAAGCGATTGAAGCCATTAGCATTGCAGTTATAGCGGCTTTGGCTGGTATTTTTTCGTTGGTTACATTTGCGATTGGGCTCGGATGGTTGCTCGGTCATCCCTTCTGGGGTTTCCTATTTGTAACGTGTATACTTGTCCATACCAGTTTAGCCATCGGCATCATAAAGCGACCTGAACTTTTCCAAGCCAAGAGGTCTAAGGCACAGCCGAAGGCCATGCAGTACGAAACGAATGTCGAAACGCGAGGAAATAGAAGCAAAGCTCAAAGCTAAAGAAGCTTACGTCAACGATAGCGCACGATTGCTTGTTGAAGAGCTGACTTCTGTTGGAGCTTCAGTTAAGGAAAAAGCGAAAGAGAATCCTTGGGTTGGGGTTGGGCTGGTGCTTGCGGGTGGATTTCTCATCGGCCGGATGCTTGGAGGAAAACAGCAGCCGGAATCCACAAACTTTGCGTCACTAGCCGACGAATTGGTCCAAGATGTTGAATCCGCTCTGCACAACGGTGGGGACGCAAGGAGCTTAGTTAGGCATACCTTGCGCGCGATCCAACCCATAGCACAGCAGTCTCTGCCGCCCATCAAAAAGTCATCGTCTGTATTCGGTTCGATTGCGGCCGTAGGGGGGCGCATGTTATTGACATATGCGTTGCAGCAAGGTACGGCTTACCTCCAACAACGCCTCGAAAACGGTGATGAAGCGCCACCAATCCGCGAATCATAAGCCATACGAAAACACTCACGTTGCAACAAAAAACGTGCATGCAAAAAGCTATTGAACCCCCGGTGCGCTACACGCTGAAT
>CAYYHN010000082.1:2458-10635 GCA_964471245.1 uncultured Rhodothermaceae bacterium
AAAGCCCATATTGAGGCAACTCGCACGCGGGTTGAGGAGGCACTTGGGCACGTCGTTCCCGCTAAATCACCTGAGGAGTTGTATGGCTCGGCGGCGTATGTGTTGGCAGGGGGCGGCAAACGATTCCGTCCGGTTTTACTGCTTTTAAGTGCGGAGAGCTTGGGCATTTCCTTCAAAGAGGCTTTGCCAGTTGCTTTGTCCCTCGAACTGTTCCACAACTTCACGCTGGTCCACGACGATATTATGGACCATGCCGATACTCGCCGAGGGCGCGCGACAGTTCATTTGAAATGGAATGAAAACACCGCCATTCTCAGTGGCGATTACATGATGGGGCTCGCCTACAGGCAATTGGCAGATCTCCCGCCCGATCTGTTAGGGCCCATCCTCAAGCGCTACCACACAATGCTCGAAAATCTGTGCGAAGGCCAGATGCGCGACATGGCTTTCGAAGAGGAGGAGCACGTTTCTATTGAAGCTTACCTCGAGATGATCGATGGAAAGACGGGGGCACTTGTACAGGCCTGTTTGGAAATGGCTGGAGTGTTAGCACGTTGTTCGCTGGAGGAACTACATCAACTTCACCTTGCTGGCAAGGCACTGGGCCGAGCGTTTCAAATACAAGACGATTTGCTTGACCTTACAGCGAAAGATGCTCGCTGGGGGAAACGCATTGGTGGAGATTTGATTGAGGGTAAGAAGGCATGGCTCTTATTACAGACCCTCGAGGTTGCCCAGGGGGGAGATAGAGCCTGGTTTGATAAGATCGTTTCGAACAATGGCTTAGAACCAGATCGTATCGACGAGGCCCGTAATCGGATGGAAAGGCTTGGAGTGCTTGATTCAACTCGAGCTAAAGTTTTCGCATACAGCGATGAGGCTACAACACTGTTGCAATCGGTATTGCCTGATAACTTAGCCCGTTCGTGCGTGCTCCTTTTCATCGAGCAACTGAAAGCGCGTCTCCATTAAAATCTGCCGAGTACATCTGAGAACCCTTGTTTGAGAAATAAAATAAAAGCGCTTTTCTATGTTGGTAAAAGAAGTGATCGTAACAAATCGGGCAGGTTTACACACCAGACCTGCTTCAATGATTGTGCGCGCTGCCTCTAAGTTTAAAGCTGACTTTTTTATCGAAAAAGATGGCTATGAGATCAACGGTAAAAGCATTATTGGCGTAATGACACTTGCCGCTGAACAAGGTGCACGCTTAACACTTATTTTTGATGGAGATGATGAAGACGCAGCTGCTGAGGTGATGACAGAGTTATTTGCAAGCGGATTCGGTGAGGTCAAATAAAGTGTACTGCTGATCGTCAATAGCTCACATCATTCAAAACCCACACATGTCTGATTTGCTTCTATCGACCGTGCAAGGAAAATCGCCATCTGAAGTTGCACCTTCTTCCTTGCGCCCTTCAAAAGTACTTCATGGTATTAGCGCAGCTCCAGGAATTGCTATCGGTAAGGCATTTCTTTTCCAGCGCATCGACTTGGAAGCTGAAAAAACACATATACCTGCTGACGCTGTTAAGGCTGAAATCGAGCGACTTCAAGAAGCAGTGCGTCGTGCAGATCGACAACTTGAAAAAATTAAGTCTATTACACGCGAGAAGGTTGGTGAGGAAAGTGCTGATATCTTTGAAGCACAACAAATGATGCTTCATGATGTGTCAGTTCATGATGCAATCGAAGCCTATATAAAGCGTGAGTTGGTAAAAGCTGATTACGCGGTCCATCATGTGATTGAGAAGCATCGCCTTTTAATAGCTTCTAGCGCGAGTGAATACATTCGTGAGCGAGAAGGCGACTTGCGTGATGTGCAAGACCGCATCATACTCCACTTAAGAAGGCAAAAGCTTGTATCCGATGTCGATGACGAGTCAATCATCGTCTCTAAAAATTTGACTGCAGCGGACGTAATCCTCTTTAGTCGTCGGAAAATTTTGGGATGTGCTACGGATTTCGGTGGCCAAACATCTCACGTAGCTATCATGGCGCGGGCTCTTTCTTTGCCGTCAGTAGTAGGCTTGCATCAATTAACCGATTATGTGGAGACGGGCGATATGCTCGTTATTGACGGCATAAAAGGGTGTGTTCTAGTGAACCCTGAAGAGGATGTATTAGCTGCATATTATACACGTCAAGAACGATATCGCAGAATGGTGATGGAGGAACGCCAACTTGTTCCATTACCATCTGAAACACTCGATCATACATCCGTGGCTCTTCGTGCCAATCTGGAATTTGTTGATGAATTAGAACATGCACATGAACTAGGTGCTCAAGGTATCGGGTTGTTTAGGACTGAGATACACTTCCTAATGCAAGGCAAGCTCAAATTTTCGGAAGAAGAGCAGTACACGGTGTATCGAACATTGTCGGAAAGCATGCTGCCACATCCCGTGACGATTCGAGTATTGGATTTAGGTGGGGATAAAATGCTTCCGATGGCACATCGAGAGCACAACCCGTTTCTAGGATGGCGCGGCATTAGAATACTGTTAGACCGCCCGGTGTTACTTCGAAGCCAACTACGTGCAATCATTCGAGCGAACCAACATGGGAATATTCGTCTGATGGTTCCGATGGTGACGACTCTTAGCGAAATACGTGAGTTCAAAGCTCATCTAAATGCTTGTACCGATGAACTTTCTAGAGAGGGGTACAGCTTCAAAAATAGCATCAAGCTAGGAGTAATGGTCGAAGTACCCTCTGTTGCGTTATTGGCCGAGCAGTTTGCACGCGAGGTCGATTTCTTTTCTATAGGGACAAATGATCTTACACAATATGTCTTAGCTGTAGATCGTGGCAATGATTTAGTATCTGACCTCTATCAGACCCTACATCCAGCAGTTTTACGTCTCATCAAACATGTCGTTGATACTGCCCAACCACTTGGCATCCCTGTGAGCATCTGCGGGGAAATGGCGGCCAACCCTAGAGCCGTCCCATTACTTGTCGGCATGGGAC
The DNA here is from genome assembly GCA_964471245.1 of uncultured Rhodothermaceae bacterium. Taxonomy (GTDB): domain Bacteria; phylum Bacteroidota; class Rhodothermia; order Rhodothermales; family CAYYHN01; genus CAYYHN01. The sequence goes on from CAYYHN010000082.1 coordinate 5,432, forward strand.
TCACGGAACTAAGTGCTTCGCCAACCTATTTGCCACGAATGAAGCGAATCATTCGGGCCATGAAGCGTTCTGAAGGAGCACATCTACTCGAGCGTGCGATAAATTTAGGCGATCCTCAAGAAGTAGAAGCTCTGCTTGATGCTTGGTTGCAAGAACATCATTGCAGTTTTCTCTTTTTAGAGTCGGATTAAATCCCCCGACATGCACCGTTCAGGTGTTTTCTAAGGCAATTCGGCGAGTTGCTTCTACGAGGCAGCGGAATAGCTTCGCTTCACGCGCTGATTCACGCTACCTTGGAACGGTAACCCATGTTTGGCGTTGCTCCATTAGATTGTTAAGGAGTGGTGAAGAGGTGAGGATCAGTAGTATACTTATGCAAGTTCCTAACTGTACTGCGTGCCCGATGGATTCAATTAAACGCCGCGTTGCTTTTACTGGCAGCCTTTTGCTTTGCGCCCTAATGGTAACCCCTGTGGTCGCGCAGTATGGCTATCATTTTGGCCGCAACAAAATCCAGTACGAGAATTTCGACTGGAAAGTGATGCAAACGGAGCATTTTGATATCTACTATTATCCGGAGATGGAGGAGCTGGCGGAGCATGGAGCCTACTTTGCCGAAGAGTCATACGATGAACTCAAGAACAAATTCGCCTACGCGCTGAATCATCGTGTGCCCATCATTTTCTATTCGTCAAACCTGCATTTCAAGCAGACGAACATCACCCCAGGCTTCATCCCGGATGGGGTGGGTGGCTTCTTCGAGTTTTTAAAAGGCCGCGTTGTAATCCCGGCTAATGGTAACCTACATCGTTTTCGGCGTGTGATTCGTCATGAGTTGGTGCACGTGTTTACGTACAACAAGGTGCTGCGTGTGATGCGTGACCACCGCAAGCCACCCGAAAACTTTTTGCCGCTGTGGTTTACGGAAGGGATCGCGGAATACTGGTCGGGTGAGCCGGACCATAGCCACGAGATGATCATGCGAGACGCGTTGTTCTCAAACAACTACGTCCCGCTGCAAAACATCTTTCGTATCAATGGCACCTTCCAAATGTATAAGCAAGGGGAAGCGATTTGCCGGTTCATAGCTGAGACCTATGGCGAGGAGAAGCTCCTCATGTTAATCGACAACTTCTGGAAGGATCGAGATTTCCGGCGAGTGATGGAACTGACTTTGAAAGAAGACTTCAAGACCATTTCGGATAAAATCGATGTCTGGCTCAAAGAGCAGTACTATCCGAAGCTCGAAAACATCCAAGTACCTTCGCTGCTTTCTAATCCGCTTGCTGTTCGCGGATTCAACGCCAAGCCAGTTCCGTACACTTTCGCTGATGGCACGACGAATATCTACTATGTCGGCAATCAGTTAGGCTACAGCAACCTCTACACCGTGCCTGTCGATTCTTTGATGCGGCCTACAGGTAATCCTGAAGTCATCATCCGCGGTGAGCGCAGCGATCGCTTCGAATCCTTCCACCTGTTTGAAAGCCGGATGAGCATCTCGCCGCAAGGCAAACTTGCGTTTGTCACGAAAAGCGGAGAGCGCGATGTAGTACACACGTTCGATTTAGAGGCGGATGAACTCGAAGCCACCTATAGCTTTGAGGACCTCATTGCAGTCTACTCGCCCGATTGGAGCCCCGACGGCAAGCAGCTCGTTTTCACGTCTATTGATCGTTCCGGGTTTAGCGACTTGTTCGTGTACAATACCGAGACCCAAGCATTGCGGCGGCTCACCCAAGACGCCTACGATGACCGCGATCCTGCATGGCGTCCCGATGGGAAAAGCATTGCGTTCTCTTCGGATCGTACCGGATATGGCGAGACCGGCTATTTCAATATATTTACGTTCTCGCTCGAAAGTGGGGCCGTGCAGTATGTAACCAACGGCCCGCACTTGGACCAGTCGCCACGCTGGCATCCAGACGGGGATCGGCTGGTATTTACGCGGGCAGCGCGCGGTGAATCTGGAAAGTTTTCTGCCCAAAACATTTGGGTTGTGGACATGACGCAAAAGATGGGCGATTTGCCTACCGTGGCGTCGACACAGCGTACAGGCCCGACGATTCCTATTACCGCCCGCAACGTACGGCAACTGACGGAACTTTCCTCTGCCGCGTTCGACCCCGTTTGGACAGAAGATGGCCGGCTGGTCTTTACCAGTTTTGAGAGTTTCCGGTTCACCATCCGCTCTTTGAACAACGCCGATTCCTTGTATGCTTGGCCACGCTACGACGGGATGGAGGATCTGAGCGCGACACGAGAATCTTGGGCTTTTAAACGGTTAGAAGGCGAGCAAGAAGCCGACCTTGTACCCTATCGCCGTAAGTATCGCCTCGACATTGCTCAGGGGGGCGTAAGCCAAAACGCTGTGCTTGGCACGACAGGTGGAGCCGTCATGGCCTTCTCCGACATGCTTGGTGATGATTACCTCTTCTTGACGGTCTTCAATACGGGTGATACGCGGGGCGACCTCCTTAAAAGCCTCAGCTTTCAAGTTGCCCGTACCCAGTTGCATCGACGTACGAACTACACCTACGGGTTGTATCGTTTCAGCGGACGCAGGTACGACATCCGCGATCCCGATGCTGCCACAGGTTTCCCATTTTTCTACGAAACCATCTACGGTGGCTTTGGAGCCGTCAGCTATCCAATTTCGAAGTTTAGGCGGGTCGAGTTTGGTACGTCGCTGAACTGGAGCGACAAGGATGTCCCCGGCGTGCGCGAACGTGAGGCGTTGCTGCTGTCCAACTCCGTGGCCCTCGTACACGATAACGCGCTTTATTCTATCAACGGCCCTGTCGATGGCTGGCGCGCCAACCTGACGGCTGCGTATACCACGGACGTACGGTTCTCGAATGTGAGCTACGTCAGTCTGATCGGCGACGTGCGGCATTATTTCCGAATTGGTCGTCAGGTAACATTCGCTTCTTGGGCGATGGGGCGCATCAATCATGGACGTGAAGCACGGCTCAACGTAATCGGCGGGAGCTGGGATTTGCGCGGGTATCGGTTCTTGAGTGTCCGAGGTCAGAAGCTTTGGCATACCTCGCATGAGCTTCGCTTTCCCATCCTCACAGCTCCATCCTTGTACATCCCGATACTAGCACCCTTTGGGATTGCAAACGTACGCGGCGCACTTTTCTTTGATGCTGCGCATGCTTGGAATGATGATTACAACGACGTGCGTCCAGAGATCAACGCTGGGGAAACTTTAGGGGCCACAGGTATTGGGTTCCGGATGAACTTGTTCGGCGGCTTTGTCCTTCGGTACGACATAGGCTATCGGTACAGGGACGGCTTCCGCGAGCGTGACAAGACGTTCCGCCAGTTCTTCTTCGGTTGGGACTTTTAGTGAAGAGGGCGGATATGAATATGCAAACCCCGCAGTTGCTGTACCGACGCCTACGATTCGGTCTCGCCGCGTTCTTGGTCTTTTGTGTGGCAGGATGTGCTAGCATCCGGTTCGATACGCCAGGAAATACTGCGCCTACCGATTGGCTGACTGAAGGTGATTCAAATAGCCGGATACAGCGCGCAGACATCTCTTTGCCACCGCCCCTAGTAGAAGCGTGGAGCTACAATGCAGGCGCTGGGTTTGGGCGTGTTTCTCCGCTGTTGTTGCAGGATGCCGTGATCGTAGCCACCCGCAAAGGTGAAGTGCACGCCATCGATTGGGAGTCGGGGAAGAAGCGTGGACTCAAGGGGTTTGGCGAGTCGATTGAAGGAACACCAGTCGTCGCTGGCGGCCATATTTTTGTACCAGTGGCATGGGGGCGGAAAGTGCTACACGCCTATGATCTGCGTACTGGGCGTGCACGATGGGTTAAACGTGATATTCCAGTTGAAGCTGGCCTCTTGGTCAACGAGGGTAGCTTATTAGTTGCTGATATCGAAAGCAACGTCCGGGCACTTAATTTGCAAACAGGGGAAGAACAGTGGGTGTGGAAAGGGGACAGTACGGCAACAATTTACGCGGCTCCTGTACTTGTTAGACCTGATTTGCTCGTAGTTGCTGATGAACATGGACTCATCACCGGATTAGATCCGTTGGCAGGTAAAGAAAAATGGCAGATTGAGCTGGAGTTGCCTGTTCTACGTTCGTTCGCTGCCAAGAATGATAAATTATACATCTCAACACCACGTGGTACCTTCATAGCACTGGATGCAAACAATGGTAACGAATTGTGGCGTTATACTGTTCGAGATTCTTCCGTTCGTTTTTCTTCACCTGCGGTCTCAGACGATGCAGTTTTCTTCGGTTCGACTGAAGGTAATGTACTAGCATTGAACCGTAACGATGGGTCTTTACGGTGGCGTTCGCTAGGTGAAGAAGCACTCTCTGCGACGCCTCTTGTCACTGATGGATACTTATTCATTGGGACGCTGAATAAACAATTACTTGCCATCGATATGGGCAACGGCGAGCGGGTTTGGGAGCATGAATTAAAGGGGCGCGTCAAGTCGGCGATGGCGGCGAAAGATGGGGGCTTGGTAGTACTGGCCGAGCCAAGGATTGTGTACAAGTTTACGCAGGCAGAGGAGGCAACGTATGCAGCGCATGATGAATAGGTTAGGGGTTACGCTCTGCTGTGCAATGTTTACAGCGAACGTATTCGCGCAGCGGACCGTTGTCGTAGAGACGAACTTGCCATCGGCCTACGTGTTTGCGGATACCTTGTGGCTGGGGACCGCAGCACAATCGACGTTCAGTGTCCCGAATGAGACCCGCGAATTGCGGCTCGTGCCCGTGGAAGCCGATGGGTGGTCCGTCAAGCCACAGGTCGCCATGTTGCCTGCGGAAGGCGATTCGATCCACGTAGATTTAGGGTTTGCCTACCACTACAGTTTTGCGTCGGTGCCGTATGGTGCACCTGTGTTCCTCGAACAGGATGGACAGCCGCGTCAGTGACTCGGCACGACGCCGTTTGTGTACACCGCGAACGCGCCCATCCAAGGCGCCGTACTGCTGGACATGCCGGGCTATGAACAGCAGCGTATCGAACCCGGAACCGAAATTTGGAACTACCACAACGTCGACCTCGTGTCGGTTCTCTCAGCGCCTGACCTTGCTTCGCCTGAAATCACATGGACGCCGCCCAAGAAACGCCGTGCTTGGATTGACTACGCAGCGGTTGGGACAGCGCTCGCGGCTGGGGCACTTGCCGTTCATTACAAGTTTAAGGCCGATAGCCGCTTCGATG
>CAYYHN010000083.1:0-10611 GCA_964471245.1 uncultured Rhodothermaceae bacterium
GACGTTCATCATCGAGGTCATGGGGCGCAACTGCGGCTACCTCGCGCTGATGGGCGCACTGGCCACGGGTGCCGACTGGGTCATCCTTCCCGAAAGCCCGCCGACGGACGATGACTGGGAGCAGTACATGTGTGACACGCTGGCCTCTGGGCTGAAAGACGGACGGCGTGATACGATCATTTTGATTGCCGAAGGCTCGCGCGACCGCCGTGGAGAGAAGATCACAAGCGCCTATGTGAAAGAGGTGCTGGAAACGCGCCTCGGCCTTGACACCCGCGTGACAATCCTCGGGCATGTGCAGCGCGGCGGGGCACCTAGTGCCTATGACCGCTACATGAGCACGGTCCTCGGCCATGCCGCCGTCGAGCAAGTGGAGCGCATGACGCCTGACGACGAAGCGCAACTCATCGGGATGCGCGGCAACCGGGTGGCCGCCACGCCGCTGATGGAGGCCGTGCGCAAGACGCACGCTGTGGCCGATGCCATCAAAGCTGGAGACTACGACAAAGCCATCGAACTGCGTGGTGGCAGTTTTCGCGAGGCACTGTCCATCTTTCGTACGCTCGCCCGTGCGCGGCCCAAGCCGCCACGCATGGACCAGCAGCGCCTCACCATTGCTGTCCTAAACGCTAGTGGTCCGGCACCCGGTATGAACGCAGCCAGCCGAGCTGCCATCCGACTCGCCCTCAACCAAGGGCATGTCGTCTTGGGCGTGGAGCACGGCTTCCAAGGGCTTATCGATGGCGATATCCGTGCGCTCGGCTGGATGGACGTGGAGCACTGGACGCCAATGGGCGGCTCTGAGTTAGGCACCAATCGTCACATTCCCGATGGGGGCGAGTACTATGCCATCGGGCGCAACGTAGAGTCGTACGGTATCGATGCCCTGCTCATTATTGGCGGATGGGCAGGCTACGAAGCGGCACATCGTTTAGTGAACATGCGGGACCAGTATCCGGTGTTTAACCTACCTATCGTTTGCCTCCCAGCGAGTATCAACAACAACCTGCCCGGTTCCGAATTCAGTGTTGGAGCCGACACCGCGTTGAACAACATCGTCGAGGTCGTCGACAAGATCAAGCAGTCGGCGGTGGCGTCGCAACGGGCGTTTGTTGTGGAGGTGATGGGGCGCTACTGCGGTTACCTTGCGCTACTGAGCGGCTTGGCAACAGGCGCGGAACGTGTCTACATGCACGAAGAAGGTGTGACGCTGAAGGACTTGGTGCAGGATGTCGAGCGCCTCACCGACGGATTCCAGCAAGGCAAGCGCTTGGGGTTGATGATCCGAGGCGAATACGCCAACGCGATCTACACGACGCCGTTCATGTGTGCACTGTTTGAAGAGGAGGGCGGAGACCTGTTCAGCGTGCGGCAAGCCATCCTCGGCCACTTGCAGCAAGGCGGCAGCCCGGCCCCGTTCGACCGCATCCAAGCCACGCGCATGGCTGCCCGCAGCATCAACTATCTCATTGAAAAAGCACTCGCCAAGAGCAACGATGCTGCGATGATCGGTTTGCTGCAAGGCAAGGTCCATTTTACACCCCTCGCCGATTTTACCCGTCTTGTGGATATGGAATGCAAACGCCCCCATGAACAATGGTGGCTCGCCCTGCGACCCATTGCCCGGGTGCTTGCACAAAATGCGCCGAAGTGAACTCGTTCACGTATAGGCTAGATGGGTCTGCTTAGATGGTCATCGACCAGCTATGCGCTCTCGAATGTCGTCAACTACGTCGAAGCCTTGCAGTGGGCGCGTAGACCATAAACTGTGGACGAAACGTTCAGGATTGCCGACTGAATGCGGATATGCTTACTGCCACCAGTGCCCAATCGCCATCATAGTGTCAAGGGCGTCTTAACAAGGTTGTGGTGCAAGTCGTGCATGCAACCGTGCAAGACGTTTGATCGGTCGATTCTTACCGTTGCGCTTTGCACCTTACTTCGTTTCTTGGGACTGCCCATAGTAGTGCCTGCTGGTGAGGTTGGTACGGCTACGCGTGCACCTTTCGTCTCTTGTCGTCCCAATCCACTGCTACCGTGCCTGACGCCTCGCTGTCTACCAAGGCTCCTGCCACACTAGGGCGCGCAGTGTCACACCACGGGTGGCTGTTGCTGTTTACCCTCATTTGGGGCGGCAACTTTGTCTTGGCTGAGGTCGCACTTCGTGAGTTGGCACCCATCGCCTTCAGCGTCAGCCGCTTCCTGATGGGTGGGCTGGCCATGTGGGTTATTTTCTATTGGGGGCAGACGCATGTGCAGTCGGATGGCCAGCGCCGCCGTTGGTGGCCGAAAATCGCACGCAAAGATGTGCCGAGGCTTGTCGTGGTTGGGCTCTTTGGGGCAATGTTGGCACCGTGGCTGGGTATCGAGGGGCTGAACCTGACCCATGCCGGCCGAGCGTCACTTTGGGCTGCGCTGGGGCCGATCCTGAGTGCAGCGATTGGGTTGATCCTTCGGACAGAGCGCTTGGGGCGTTACGGCTACGCTGGCCTCATACTTGCCGGAGCCGGGACGCTTGGGCTTGCACTCGACGGACTGGCGCCGGGACGTGGTTACGGCTTAGGAGACTTGCTCCTTGTTACGGCCATCACCTTAGTCGCAGCCGAGATGCACCTCATCAAACCGCTGGCTGATCGCTATGGGGCAGCGCCCACGGTGGCATTACGGACGCTGATCGGCGGGACGTGCTATACGCTAGTAGCGGCTCCGACGCTGGCGATACAGCCGTGGATGGGCCTCAGCACATGGGTGTGGGTCGCCATCTTTGTAGGCGGTGTGGTGGGCATAGGTGTGGGGCAGTGGATTCAAGTGCGAGCACTGCGTGTGCTGAGTCCGACGCGCGTGGTACTCTACCACAACCTTGTGCCATTGGCCGCGCTGGTGTTGGCATGGCTTTTCCTCGGTACCACACCTTCGCAACTCGAATGGGTAGCTGGGGCGTGCATCATCCTTGGCGCACTAGCCCTGCATGTACTCGACCCTGCGCATCGCCACGAACATAGAGCCTGATGGTGTGTTATGCTTGCGCGGGTGGTTGCGATGAACTCGCGGGTAGCATAGGGCCATCGAGTAGGCCTTCCATGATGGCCGTAGCATCCGTGACGTTGGCTTGCTGAGCTGTGTCGGCATACCAGCGTGCTGTTTCGGCTAGGGCGTCGTCAGACGTGTTCGATAGGGAGTCGATGAACGCAAAAAGTGCTTGTGCGTCTTCGTCCGCAGCCGGTGGCGTCGACGTCGGAGAGGGTTCGTTCGCTGCCTTGTCATTGGTCCATGCATGCATAGGCACCGTTGCCGCTTGGGCGACTTCGTCGATCGCTTGCTTAGGCTCGGACTCCGGCGCTTTTTCCATCCAATACGGCAGGGGGGCGTCGTCGTGCATGTCGGCGAGTTCGCGGCACAGCTGGATGATTTCGACTTGCATACGAGAGCGTTCGGCCCAGTGCTCATTCCCTTGCGGTAGTTGTGCCGACGCGTCGTATAGGTCGTCTATCTGCGCAAGAATATCTTGCATTTCGGGATCTTTCTGCATGTCTCAAAGATGGTGAGCCTGATACTGCTGGCGTCATCTCCGGTATCGGTTGCAATCCTTGTAGGATTAAGCGTCTCGTTGAGGTTTATCTGTACACGCACAAAGATAACTGACGGACGGAGCACGCATGGTGTTTTAGTATACGTAGGTCGTATGCGTCAGCGTCGCATTAGGTGCGCCTTTCTTTGTCGTTAGCATGCCCAAGATGGAAAGGGTTCGACGCAATATGGGGATTGGCTTCGCATCCTGAAGGTATAGCAAGAATCGAAAGGGTTGATGGTGTTGATTGTATTGGGCACGACGTTGGAATCGAGACCCAAGGGCCAACAGCTCATAGCCAACGGCTGTGGCGCACAGCAACGAGGTATTCGAATGCCATCAACCATTTCGAGCGCCGCTATAATTGCCTTTCAGAGACACGCACCAAGCTGTGTTTGACCAGCAGTTGGTGGACCATGTTTACAGCGTGTTCCAAAGGCGCATAGCGACCAAGGTTGGAGGCTTAGTCCGCCTGTGTCATTTGGTTAGATGATAGTAATTTGGAACACAATTGCATTAAATGTGCCGCATCCCCATCCCGCAACATGGGATAGCTATGGAAAATATCGGCATTTGAATAGCAGACGTTTTCATCAGCAAATCGTTGATACCGTATGCCATGATATAGGGGCTTCAGCACGAAGCGATACGTCTTGCTTTCCGGAAGTGCCATCCATTCAGAAGAAATGATATAATGCCTTATGGACATCAAAGCCTCCATGATCAAAGCTGTGCTACAGCGATAATAATGTTCGTGGCCTATATCTGGTAGATCAAACGACCCCTTTAGCAACTTTCCCTCGAGGTGAAGTTTCATGACTCCAAATTCAACAGGATAGTCTAGCACCTCCGACTTCGCCACTAGCCACGGATTCACTTCATACGGTAAAGACTGGGACCAACTCCTTACTAGCGAAGCTAATTTTTCAAGTGACTCATCAATAGAATGATCGCAGATGATCGCCAAATCAAGATCACTAGTAGGCCGTTCATCACCTCTCGCCCGACTGCCATAGACATATGTAGCAAGATGAGTGGTTCCCAATGTATCTGGTAATTCATCAATGAGGTCATGCATTATTGGATGAGTTTCCATTGGCATCTAGCGCCTATTACTCACCGGATTGACGCCGGTGACGTTGATTTTAAGTTCGGCCTGGATCGGCAAGTCCGGTGCATGGTTTTGTTATGTCTCTCGTTGAGAAGCTCGGAGTTCTTCCACATTTTGACGAACGTACTTGTTCGGGTCAGACGCGAGCTGATCGAGGCCCGCCTCCAGATAGCCGGACCTAACAGTGTGTAGGACATGCAGCGCTGCGATACGAGTATATTCAAATTTGTCGTCGAGGTTCTTGATTGCAAGCTCTTCGGCTTCCTTTGGAGAAAACGGTGCAAACGCCATCAACGACCGCCGCCGGACGTACTCGTCTGGGTCGGTGAGAAAAGGCCGAATCAAATCTGCAGCGTCTGGCAATTGAGCTTCCGCAACGGAAATCGTGATTTGCCATTTTGCGTCCGCGTCTTTTGAAACAACGGCACGTTTCGCGAGCGTCCTGATGAGTTCGGGCGATGAGAGAAGTGTTTCACGGATATGTTCGCACTCGTTGTCTCTGGCGAGTGCGTAGACAAGATCGTCAGCTACAGCGACCGGAATTGAACCATCATGGTAGGCAGTGATGACATCGGATGCGGAGGCCCACAAATCATCTCACTGCTCGTAGTCACACTCCCATTCGCCACTGCGGCGGTCGGCAGTTACAGCCCAATGCTTGAATTTAGCGACCTGTTGGTGGAGTTTCTGTATTTGAGGCATAACATCTAAGATAGACCGCAACCGTTACGACAATGTTTACAAAAACTATGGAATCGCCAACGACCGAGCAACGCGCAAACCTTCAAGCGGTTTGTCGGTTTGAGCGATTTGTTATATGGCGTTCTCACTTCTTCGAAGTAACACAAAGTCATAGGGACACCCAAGGACCAACCAGTTTCCATCACGCGAGAATGTTGCCGCTGCCCAGTCCCCAGAAAAATTCTCGTACTGTAGAGAATACAGAGTTTCGCCAGCCCTAATTACTTCCAGTTCCTCCTTCTCTGTATCTAGTCTCAGGGATTCTCCTTGCGGACTCCGCAGTACCGGATCGCCGGGCCACAAGCCGATTATTGGGTAGTCGCGGCCTTCGTACCTCGCTATGCCAGTATCGGGGTCGTAGATGTCGTACTCCCGGAAAGCATTGTCGTGCCGGACCTCAATTTCGTCGCCGAGACCTATGAGGTGCGTGCCCTCGAAGGACACTACCAAGATCTCCCCTTTAGTCGGGATGGAGAAACCGATCATGCGCTCGCAAATCGGAGGCACAGTGATTCGCGCCCAATGCGACATAAGCCGTATAACATATGTATTATCAGGGTAAACTTGCCTGATAGTATACCTGTGTCGGAATTGTCGTGCAATATTGCATGATACGCACCCCAAAACGTTATTATCACTGCATAAATGCTCTGATAATACGGGGGATAGGGGAGTTGTCGTACATGAAATTACCTTTGTTGCGCGCAAGTGGTGTGCTACTTCAATTGCGGCGTTCGGCGGAGTTCGATGGGCTGACGGGCTTTTTTCTTCCGGCGTGCGCGTAGGTTCAGCATCTCGACGAGCACCGAGAAGGCCATGGCGAAGTAGATGTAGCCGCGTGGGATGTGGAACTCGAGGCCTTCGGCGATGAGCGCCACGCCGACGAGGAGCAGGAAGGCCAGCGCGAGCATCTTGACCGTCGGGTGTTGCTGGATGAACTCCGAGACGGCTTTGGCGCTGAACATCATAAAGATGATGGCGATGACGACGGCAATGATCATGATCATGATCTCATCGGCCATGCCCACGGCGGTGATGACGGAGTCAAGCGAGAAGACAAGGTCGAGCAGGAAGATCTGAAAGAGGACGCTGCCGAACGTGGCGGCAACCTTAGCCTCGCGGGGATGCTCCGATTCGCCTTCGAGCTTGTTGTGGATCTCGTGGGTGCTCTTAGCCAGCAGAAACAGCCCGCCGCCGACGAGGATGAGGGTGCGGCCCGTCACGTCGAAGTCGAGGAGTGTGAACAGCGGCTGCGTGAGTTTGATGATGGCCCCCAACGAGAGCAGGAGCACCACACGCCCAAGAAGTGCCAGGGCTAAGCCGATGAAGCGTGCGCGTGCTTGCTGGGCTTCGGGGAGCTTGTTCGACAGGATGGAGATGAAGATGATGTTGTCGATGCCCAGTACGATCTCAAGAACTGTGAGCGTCGTAAGGGCGATCCATGCTTGGGGATCTGCAATCCATTCCACGGGAGCTACCTGCGATTGATGAGCGGGACGAGGACGCAGGTCAATATAGCAGAATCAGGGTCCGATGAAAGTGAGAGGACTGTTGGCACATCCGTGTCGTCCGCACTAACGTTGTGTATCTCCCGGTCTTATGAGGCTCCAAAAGTAGCGTTTGGACAAAAAAGAAGCGCTCGGTTCCGCCAGCCGAGCGCTTCAGAGGATAGCTGAGAGGGAGGGTCAGCTATGTTTTGTCCTGAAAAGTAAAGGATAATACTGAATTAATGCAAGTGCATTCGTCATTTCGAGCTAGATCGGACGGACAAACGGTGTATGCCGCCGTCGTTCACGCGGAGGGACGGCGGTGGATGAGTGTCGCCGAGGATTGGTCGATGGACATCAGCAGCACCTCACTGATGTTGACGTGGGCCGGTCGCGTGGCGCAGTAAAGCACAGCATCGGCGACATCTTCGGCCGTGAGTGGTGTGGTGTTGGCATAGATGGCGTCGGCACGGGTGGCATCGCCGTCGAAGCGGACGAGGCTGAAGTCGGTTTCGACCATGCCGGGGTCGACGGTGGAGACGCGGATAGGCGTCCCGTGCAGGTCGACTTTGAGTCCAGCGGTGAGGGCGTGCTTGGTGGCACAGTACACAACGCCACCTGCATAGGCGGCTCGTCCGGCCGTCGAGCCGATGTTGATGATGTGGCCGCGTTCGCGTGCGACCATACCCGGCACGGCAGCCCGGGTCACATAGAGCAAGCCTTTCACGTTGGTATCCACCATCGTGTCGATGTCGTCGACGGTGTTTTCGTAGGCTTTGTCCATCGACTTGGCAAGGCCTGCATTGTTTACCAAGATGTCGATGGTCTGCCATGCATCGGGGAGGTTGCTAAGGGCTGCTTCGGCGGCATGGGCATCGCGGACATCGAGCGTAAACGTATAGACGTCGGCGTTGTGCTCGGTGCGAAGGTGGTCGGCAACGGCTTCCAGCGTTTCTTGGCGGCGGGCGCAGATGATCAGGCGGGCGCCTGCGCGTGCAAAGGCTTCGGCGGTCGCTGCGCCAATGCCTGCGGATGCTCCTGTGATGAGGGCGGTCTTACCCGTCAGGTCAAACATATCGTCATGCGGTGTGTGCAAGAGGGTCGGTTGCCCGAAGAAACGGCAACCTTAGCAGAAACGGAAGGCATTGGATGTCTGAATTCCTGCAGGACGATTGGCAATGTGCGAGGCAGCGTGTATGCTTCGCCAACACCCGTACCAAGGACACCTACCCGATGTGTGACACGATTCGCCTCCGCTTAGGCACCTCGGCCGACGTGCCGTTCCTCCAAGACATGCTGCGTCTAGCCGTCTGTTGGCAATCGGGCACGCCGTGCCCTTCACTCGCCGATCTCTTGGCCAGGCCCGAACTCCATCGCATTGTAGCCGAGTGGGGACGGATGGGCGATACCGCCATCCTTGCCGAGACAGAAGCCAATTCACCCGTTGGCGCGGCATGGTACCGACTCTGGACGCCCACACATCATTCCTACGGCTTCGTCGATCCCGATACGCCTGAACTTGCCCTCGCCATCATGCCCGCTTGGCGCGGGCGTGGCTTAGGGACGCGTTTGATGCATGCACTGATAGACCACGCACAAAGCGGCGGATACCTTGCTCTAAGTCTGAGCGTCGATCCTCGTAATCCCGCACGGCGACTCTATGAAGCGCTTGGCTTTGTCAAAGTTGGCGAAACGGGTACGTCGTGGACGATGCGACTTGCGATGGCTACCGCACGTGACATCAGACACGGCTGAGGCAGCCGAGCGACCCCTTGGTGTGTAGCACGTCCCTGCTACCGAGAACTCGGCACAGCTTGAGTCGCTTGCCCCGGACGGCTTTGGTTGCCGGATGTATCGCGCGCGCGGATCCGGTACCATTGGCCGAGTTGGCCGCTGGTATCAGTGAAAGAAGTGGCGTTGATGAGGTCCGAGGCGACGGGGGTGAATACGCCTGTTGGGATGTCGGCGCGGAGGACTTCGTACCCGGCGAGGTCGCCTGAGGCGACGGGTTCCCACGTGAGCGTGACGCTGCCGTTGGCTTGTACGCGGGCGCGGACGTTGCGTACGGTGCGCGGTGCGGTAAAGTCGCGCATCACCAACGTGTCGGCAAAGACGGGCGTGCTTTCGTTGCCCAGCGAGTCGCGGACGGCCACACCATAGCGGTAGGCTTGTCCGGCACGTACGTCGGCGTCGAGGTAGCGGCGGTTGGTCACGGACGTCGTCGTTAGTGGGCTGGTGGCGTCGGCTCGGATGACTACATATTCAGTGGCATCGCCTGAGGTGGACGCGGACCACTGCACTTGCACGCGGTGTCCATCGCTGATTGCTGCGGTGACTTCGCGAGGCGCTTCTGGTGGTGTGCGGTCGGGAATCTGGATGCTAGTGAAGGTGGTGTCACTTACGTTGCGTGCCGAGTCGGCGGCGACGATGCCGTATTGGTAGAATGCGCCTTCGAGGAAGCCGCCCGCTGGTCCAGCGTCTTGCCACGTGGGTTGACGCACATCTTCGGCGTTGAGCTGTGCGAAGGTTGGTGCAGCCCCACGCCCGAGTCGGCGGCGTAGCACGAGGTACGAGCGGAAGTCGGCTGGCAACGCAGGTGCATTCCACGAGAGGTTGACGCCCGTGCCGCTTGCATCAACGTTCAGGCCCGTGATGCGCGGTGGTGCCTCATCGTCCCGCACCGACACGTGCACGGCATTGCTCGGTGTGCTTTCGTTGCCCGCGTCATCCACCGCCGATACTTTGTAGAAGTAAGTACGTGGGGCGGCGAGATTTGCATCGACAAACGCGGTCTCTGAGCTGGATAGCATGGCGAGAGTGATGCGCTCATCCGACAGGACTTCGCTGCGGTACACATGGTAGCCGACGGCATCTGGAGCTGTACTAGCAGGCCATGCGATGCGTACGGTACGGCTGCTGGAAACGCGGGCAGAGACACCGAAGAGCACAGGTGGTGGCGTCACGTCAGGTAGCGTCAGCGTTACGGGTGTGCTTTGCGCGCTTTCTTGCCCCGTGATGTCGATAGCCGTTGCGTAGAACGTTTCCGTTTGACCTTCAGCAAGGACGGGCAACGTATAGCTGAACTGTTCTAGGCTGTTGTTGCGCAGAATGTCTTTAGCACCGAGTTGGCGGCCTTCCCCAGTGGTAGCCTCCACGCGGTAGAGGCGGAAGCGGATCACCTTGTCGTCATTGGCACGCGTTGCTCGTGGATAGCGCCACGTAAGTGTCAGATCGCGGGCTTCGATGGTAGCGTTGAGTGCTGTGGGTGCGTTCGGTTGGCTAGGTGTCAATCGGACGGAGGTCGTTACCTCATCGCCGGTTGGTCGGTCGATGTCATTGAGCACGACGAGGCGGTAGGTAACCGTTTGGCCGAGTGGCGCCGTCGTATCGAGTGCCAACTGGCCGAGTGCTGTGGCGACTTCAGGGTAGACGAAGGCGAGGATACCGCCATTGAGTCGATCCGAACGGAGCCGAAACAGTGTCGAGGTTGGATCTTGGGTGCCCAACTCGTTTTCTACGACGGCATACGTGTCGCCGAGGGCTGTGGCAAGAGCATCGCCTGTACGTACACTACGTAGGGGGGCTTCATTGATTTTGATCTCGGTGCCATCAGCAGCCTGCCGATACAGGTCGAAGCCATAGCCAAGAGGCAGGACGTTGGTGTGGTAGACATAGACCATTCCATCAGCGCGGACGACCACGCG
>CAYYHN010000084.1:0-10595 GCA_964471245.1 uncultured Rhodothermaceae bacterium
CAACGATTGCACGGGAAAAAGCAGGCATCATCAAGCCCTATACGCCAGTTGTAGTTGCAGTGCAGTCGCCGTCGGCGCTTCATGTCATACAGGCCATGGCACGGGCGCAGCAAGCACCGGTGCATCTCGTGCAAGAGACCGTACAGACTACGATTACCGAACAAGCCTTGCTGCATACCACCGTGGCACTTCGTACGCCGCGTCATTTTTATGAGGCAATACGAGTGGATTTAGCAGGCTTGCACCAAGCCGCAAATGCTTCTGTAGCCGTTCGTGTAGCAGAAGTCGCAGGGCCGTCAGTGGCCCCTCAAGCCATAAAAGAAGGACTAACCAACGTACATCAGTTGAGTGGGCTACGAGGTCGCCTGACGCCCACGCAAACCGAGCCGCTGGTTCTTGTTGATGCAGCCCATAATGTCGCTGCCGTTAAGGCGACGCTAACCCATGTACGGCAACATACATCAGGTAGGCTACTCGTTGCCTTCACAACGCTGCGTGATAAAGATGCATCCGCGCTTGCCGAACTCCTGCAACAGTATGCAGATATTGTCATTGGCGTGCCTTTCGAGCATCCGCGTGCCTTACTTGCAGAAGACCTTGAAGCTGCGCTGCAAGCCGCAGGGGCACCATTACTGATGCTTGCTACTGCTACTGAGGCGCGCGATCTCCTCATCGAAATGGCGTCACCGAGCGATGTCATCTTGGGACTTGGATCGCATCACTTGGTCGCTGCGTGGCTGGAAGCCAACTAGCTATACCCCAACAGAGCATAGCATGCAAGACTACGCACTTCGCCATTTTTTTATGTGCGCAGGCGAACATTTGCGCGAATAGTTGCTATACTTAAGCGATTCCAATCGGTACCGAGCACGTTCGTGCCAGCCGCACTCCTTGCGGTTCTCTCGTTCTCACCGACCCCGTACACGCAGTCCTGCGCCGTGCGGTCCGACGCCTTCCATCCACCTCTGGGATTTGTCTGTGTGCCTGTAGTGTGTGCAGCCGAACCCACTCGTTTCCCACGTATGTCTGCGTGCTACAGTGCAGCCCTGCTTAAATCAGCACATTGGTTGCACGACTCAGGTCCTGCCTCGCCCCTTCCATTGTTTTCAGGCCTGATGGCGCGCTAGTCCACCAATGTTATGAAGATTGCAGATCTGCAAGCAAAAAAACTCGCTGAACTCAAGAGCATCGCCCGTGGCATGGGTATTTCCGGGTATTCCCACCTGCGCAAACAGGACCTTGTTTACCTGATCCTCGAAACACAAGCCGACTCGGAAGCAGGCAGCAGTTCACCCGCACCAAAAACTGCGAAAAAGCCTGCTAAGAAACCTGCCACGAAACCCGCTGCGCCACGGACACGTCGCAAAACGGTTGCGCGACCTGTTGCCTCCTCCGATACGAGTACACCGGAACCTAAAGCTGAAGAGGAGCCCAAACCTACTCCCGTCGCCGTGGCTGTTCGCGAGGAGAAAGAGCCTGAAAACCGTCGCACCGAGCGCAAAGAACCTCGCCCCAGCGACACCCGTCCAGAAGTGCGTAGCCAAAACGACACCAGCAGCCGCGACGACCGCCCCGAACGCACGAGCCGCAACCGCAGTCGTGACGACCGTGATGATCGCGGTAACCGTGACGACCGCCGTGACCGCAACGATCGCCGTGGTCGTAGGAATCGCGATGATCGCGACAACCGCGGCAACCGCGACGACCGCAATGACCGCCGCGGCAATCGTGATGATCGCGGCAACCGCAACAACCGAGGTAACCGCGATGACCGCGACAACCGAGGTAACCGTGATGATCGCGGCAACCGCGACGACCGCAATGACCGCCGCGGCAACCGCGATGACCGCAATGACCGCCGCGGCAATCGTGATGATCGCGGCAACCGAAACGATCGTCGTGATAAGCAGCGCAACAAGCGTGACCGCCGCAATGCTCGCCGTGAGAGTCGCGAAGAGCGTCGCCGCCGCGTGTATGAAGGGCAACCGGAGTACATGCAAACGTACGACCCGAATAAGACGGAGCTCGACGGCATGATCCGCAAGATCGGGGTGCTCGAAGTACTCCCCGATGGCTACGGGTTCCTTCGCTCGGCTGAATACAACTACCTCCCCAGCCCCGATGACATCTACGTGTCGCCCTCGCAGATTAAGCGCTTCAGCTTGAAGCTCGGTGACACCGTGGATGGCGAGGTGCGTCCACCGAAAGAAGGCGAGCGCTTCTTTGCGCTCATCCAAGTCAACAGCATCAACGGACGGACGCCAGCGGAACTTGAAGAGCGGAACTCCTTCGACTACCTGACGCCGCTCTACCCCGAAGACCAGCTTAAGTTGGAGACGACGCCGACGGAGTACAGCACGCGCACCATCGACCTGTTCTGCCCCATTGGCAAAGGCCAGCGTGCCTTGATTGTAGCCCAGCCCAAGACGGGTAAGACGATTCTGTTGCAAAAGATCGCCAACGCCGTCGCGCTTAATCATCCCGAGGCGTACCTCATCATCCTTTTGGTCGACGAACGGCCCGAGGAAGTGACGGACATGATCCGCCATGCCAAAGGAGCCGAGGTGGTTGCGTCGACGTTCGATCAAGAGCCGGAGCGCCACGTTGAGGTCGCCAACATCGTTCTCGAAAAAGCCAAGCGGCTTGTCGAAGCAGGACAGGATGTGGTCATCTTGCTCGACTCGATCACCCGCCTGGCCCGCGCCCACAATGCCGTCACGCCTACAACCGGCAAGACGCTCTCGGGCGGTATGGAAGCCGGTGCGCTCCGGGGGCCCAAGCGCTTCTTCGGCGCGGCACGCAACGTCGAGGAAGGTGGCTCGCTGACCATCATCGGCACGGCGCTCATCGACACAGGCAGCCGCATGGACGAGGTCATCTTCGAGGAATTCAAAGGCACGGGTAACGCCGAACTCGTCCTCGACCGTGACCTTGCTGACCGCCGCATCTTCCCTGCGATTAACATCGTCAAGTCGGGCACGCGCCGCGAGGAGTTGCTGATTCCCGGCATCAAACTGCAGCGCATCTGGATTCTCCGAAACATCCTCGCCGACATGGATCCAATCAAGGCCATGCAGTTCCAGTTGGAGAAAATCCGTGGCACGCGTGACAACGATGAGTTCTTGGTGACGATGAACTCGTAACACAACATCTGCGCTTGCTGCGATACGCCGCGAATGAAACATGACGGCGGGTGGTGCCAAACTGCCCGCCGTTTGTTGTCCATTACGGTTTCTTCAAAAAGCGTTTCGAAATTTCACCCTATCGTCTTATCTTCTGCGTGTTTATGCACAAGAACAGGGCCGCTTGTCTACACGAATCTGACGAGAAATGTCCCTGAAAATGTGCCCAAGATGCTCCCCTTAACGAACGCGAGAATACGATGGTGAAGGCGATTCTATTTGACATGGATGGTGTGCTGGTGGATGTTTCTCGCTCGTATCGACGGGCCATTCAAGAGACGGCGGCACACTTCACGGGCCGCGATATTCCTGTGGGCACCATCCAGCGCTACAAAAACCACGGCGGTTTCAACGACGACTGGAAGCTGACGCATGCCATCATCTCCAGCACGGGCATCCAAGTCTCGCTGCCCCGCGTAACTGCTGCCTTCCAGCGCCTCTACCGTGGCGACAACTGGAACGGCCTCATCGCCGAAGAAACCGCACTCATCCGACACGATGTGTTGGAGCGCCTCCGGTCGCAAGTCAACATCATGGGCGTCGTCACCGGTCGCCCTAAAGAAGAAGCACAGTGGGCTGTGAAGCACTTCGGCTGGGCCAAATATCTGCCGCTCCTCGTCCCACGCGAGCGCCACGAACGCCGCCCGAAGCCTGACCCATACCCGCTGCAACACGCCCTGATGGTCCTCGACGCTATTGGCCGCAAGACAGAACCCGAAGAAGCCGTATACATCGGCGACACGGTCGATGACATGGTCGCTGCCCGCGCCGCAGGCATGTGGGCCATCGGTGTCGTTCCGCCCTACCTCGATGCCGCAGAGCATGAAGCCGTGCTTACCGAGCGTGGCGCGCACATCGTCCTCCACGACGTGAATGATCTGCCTGAGCTTATCGCCAACTTTAAGGAGCGGATGATGCCAGAGGCAGAAGTGGAAGAGGTCTCAATCCGGCGGTAACGTTTGTGTGGCAGGTTGCTTGTGGTATGGCTCTACGAATTTTCGAGCACGCGGTTCAACCCGGCAGATGAACCGCCTAATCCCATCAATCCCTTCGCTGGATATGGTTTGCTGCAATGGCTTGGCGAAACCTTAGCACAGACTGACTTCAATGTGTCGCTGCCTCCAGAAGCAGAAGACTGGGGTTGGTACATAATTGCGTCGTCTCCACCGGCCTCCTACTTAATTGGAGCAGCTGACCAATCTATAGACGATCAGGGCAAGGTCGAGTGGGCCATTCAGGTATACCGAGAACGTTCCATCCTTGATAAGCTTTTGGGGCGCAACAAGCTCTCCGCGAATGAGCCAATTTTGCTAGCCATTCAAACTATTCTGGATACGACACCAGAGATAGAGATGGTCTCTTCATATGAAGGTTAAGGACCCTACATCGACACGTTACAAGCATTCATGCTTGCTTTCGGTGTAGCAACCGCTTGAGCGCAGCCAACGGAACGATCCGTAACCCAAAGAGTCCTGCTACATAGCCTGCGAGCAACAGCAACTCGGCCCACCACGTCTGTGCTAAGGGTACGAGGTACCAGACTGCGAAGAGGACGGCAGCCAACCCGCACGCGCTCAGCACGCGACCCCACTCGTACGGCACGGGATAGATGCGGCGTGTTAGGATGAGCAGGATGGTCGCCATCACCATATAGGCTAACGTGACGGCCCATGCGGCCGCAAGCACGCCATACTGTGGCACGAGGAGGATATTGACAAGCAGCGCCGTGGCGCTTCCGCTAAGCGCGCAGTAGAGCAAGTACGTTGTCTTTCGCTCGATGTAGACACCGGCCGAGAAGGTGTAATACCAGCCTTGGAACAGGTAGGCGAGTAAGGCGACGGGCACCATCGGCAGCGCCATCCAATAGCTTGGTGCAATGAGCGTACGACCACCGGGCAGCGGAAAAGCGACGAGTTCCTGCACGAAGAACGACACGGCCAGCACAACGAACAACGCCACGGCTGTGAACAGCGTCAGGACGCGGGCGAAGAGTGGCTTGGCGTCGGGGTCTTCGGCGTGTTGCAAGAAGAACGGCTGCCATGCGTACCGGAACATCTGGGCGACGAGCATCATGAAGATCGCCATCTTCCAGATCGCGTTGAACGCGCCTTGCACGTACTCGCCATAGTTGGCATCTGTGGCCGTCAGTGGGTTGAGTTGGATCATCGTGCCGTAGAGTTCGATGATGCGTTCACGGGCCATCGGCGGGACGGCGAGGAAGAAGATGTTGAAGCGCTCCGTGATGGGCGCGGCGAGCCCGCTGGCAATGAACGGCAAGCCAAAGCCCACCATCATCTTCCAGTGCAAGGCCGAGAAGCGCAGCCGCAGGCTATCGAAGTAGGTGGGCAGGTGCATCAGCAAGGCAAACCCGGAAGCCGCGATGTTTGCCACAAAGATGGCCTCAATACCCCAACCAAAGCCGAGAATCAGTACGAGATTGAGGCCAACATTCAGTCCAACGCTGGCCAAACGAATGGTCGCAAAGCGCCACGGACGGTTTTGAAGCCGCAATTCGGCAAAGGGCACCAACGTGAGCGCATCGAGCAGCACAAAGGCCGCGACGTAGTAGAACAGATGGCTCCACGATGCGTCGAGTTGGGCGAGGTCGGCGACGGCTTCATGCCCCAACACCAGCACCAGCGACCACACCGCCGATGTGCCCAGTAGCGACCACGTCGCCGTGCTAAACGTCGTTCGCCGCTGCGCCCGACCTTCTTCGCCCGAAGCAAACTTGAGATAGGCCGACTCCATTCCGTACTGGTACAGCACGTTCAGCACGATCACCACGGTGAAGACTACGCCGACCACACCGTAATCTTCCGGGTCGAAGACGTTGGTGTAGAACGGCACCAACACAAAGTTGATCAGCCGCGCCACAATCGACGACACGCCGTAGATCACGGTCTCGGAAGCGAGCTTTTTGAGGCGACTAGCGAAGGCCAAGGAAATGGTGCGACGTTAATGGGTGAAGATTAGGCTATGCTATGATGATCACGCCAGCTATTTATGGCTCGCACAAAGGCATCCACTTTGGGAGCGAATTGTCCTTTTTGCATGCTTAGATGCGCGATGCCTCTTTCAGCTTCCAGTCTATGATCTGGCTGACATGAGGAGGCGCCAATACCCCAAACATGAGAGAGCTTTTCGGTACCCATGTAACTTGGGTCTACTAAAAAATCGATCCAGACCACCAAGCCAAAATTAGCCTTCATTGACAGCAATTTCCATTGCTCCGCGGACCACCATTCAGTCTCGGTGTCTATCGCTTGCAATTCCCAGCCAGTGGTGTTCAATAACGCTAGCAGCTGCTTCTGATAGAGCTTCATGGGACAATACTCTTACTCCACACGTTCGCCCGCAACCCATGTTGCGGTGACGCTGATGTCCGCTAAATCGGCTGGGGGTGTTGATAGCGGGTTCGCATCGACGACGATGAAGTCGGCCCACTTGCCGACGGCGAGCGAGCCGAGCGAGGCGTCTTGGAAGGCCGCGTGTGCGCTGGCAAGCGTCATAGCATGAAGCGTTTCTTCCGGGGTAGTAGCTTGCTCTGGGTACCAGCCGCCAGATGGTGTGCCATCGAGCGTCTGGCGGGTGACGCCAAAATAGAGGGTCTGCATCGGCTCCCACGGTTCGCCCGGGAGGTCGGAGTTAAAGATTAGCGGAACGCCTGCGTTCAGCATCGTGCGCCATGCGTAAGCGTGCTGAATCCGCCTCGGGCCGACTCGGTCTTCAGCCCATTTGCTATCGCCCACGGCGTGGCTGGGCTGCATCGAGGCGATGTAGCGCGCCGAGGCAGCGCGTTCGTAGAAATCGGGCAGCACAACTTGGGCGTGCTCGATGCGCCAGCGATGATCGAGTTCGGGATGCGCCGTTAAGGCGGCATCGTAGAGATCGAGCACACGGTTGTTGCCTTCATCGCCGATGGCGTGGACGGCCATCTGAAAGCCAGTGGCTGCAGCGCGTTCGGCCAGCGCAGCAACGGCTTCGGGCGTGATGCGCTCGGTGGCGCGTGCCGTGTTGGGCTCATCAGCGTAGGGTGCAGCGAGGAGCGCTGTGCGTGAGCCTAAAGATCCGTCGTAGAACACCTTGATGCTGCGCACGGTGAACCAATCGTCTGGGTCGACTTGGGGGCCTTGGGCAAACCATTCGTCCATCAGGATGGCATTGTTGCCATCGAGCATACCATAGACGCGGATGGGCAGTTCGCCGGCCTCGGCGAGCGCTTGGAAGGCGGCGAGGCGTTGCGGCCCAATGCCCGCCTCGTGTACCGAGGTCACGCCTGCGGCGGCCAGCGTACGCAAGCCTTCTGCAATTGCCTCCTTCGTTTGTTCTAGAGTTTCGGGCGGAATGTGCTGGTTGATCAGGCGTTGTCCTAACATGAGCATCACGCCTGTTGGGGTCCCGTCGTCACGTCGCAGAATGGAGCCACCCACCGGTTCTGGCGTTGCGTCATCGACCCCTGCACGTGTGAGGGCGGCCGCATTGTAGAAGCCTGCAAAGCCGTGCAGCGACTCCAAGGCAACCGGATTGTCCGGAAACGCCGCATCCAAAGCCGCACGATCCGGGTAGCCCAGCGAGCCCCAGACGCCTTCATCCCACCCCGCACCGACGAGCCATGTTCCCGGCGTGGGATCAGGGTAGCGCGTTTGCAACCGCTCGATCATCGCGTCTACAGTCTCTGCACCCATCAGGTTGGCCTTCCTGCGGTCGTGACCAAGCTCGTGCGCATGCACATGCGAATCGATAATTCCAGGCAGTACCGTCTGGCCTTGTACATCGTAGCGTTCCGCATCTGGATATGCTTTGGCTACCTCTTCAAACGTACCGACGGCTACGATCCGTCCATTCTGTACAGCCATCGCCTCCACTTCAGGTCGGGCGTCTTCCATGGTGATGATGGTGCCGCCGTGGACGAGAAGCGTAGGTGTTTCGGGGTCTGTACAAGAGGTAAGAAGAACAACGAAGAGGAATAGAATTGCGCGCACGAAGGCTTGGGACTGATGAACGAATGCGATTCCTACGCAAGATAGGTGCACGGCATGGGTTTCGCGAACACGCAACACGGCGTACCCGATGGGACGCTTTAATTAACCCAGAACGGGATCTATCGGCATCGGGTATTTGCCACGAAATCGAGAATGGAAGGTACGGCGGCTTTATCAGCTCGGCTGAGGACGAGGATCATGCGCGCATGGTTTTCGCCCGGCACGATGACGACTTGGCTCGGCACACGTGCGGCTTCGAGACGTTCGTGGAGCAAAGTCGCTTGACGCTCGAAGCCCTTCGGTTCGCCAGCAGCGTAGAGAATGAGGAACGGCGGATCATCGGCGTCGACGTGGTGGATGGACGAATGCGTTTCCATCCAGTCAGGACCGGTGGCGGCAAAACGACGCTCGAAGTAGGCGCGGCTGGTACCCAACTCGTACGTGACGGGATCGGCCATATCGAACCCAGCCCCACTCACGGGGATGACGCCGCACACGATGGACGGATCCGCATTTGCTGCTTCCAGATGCACCGGATCCGTAGCGATGAACGTGGCGAGGTGGCCACCCGCCGAATGGCCCATCAGAAAGAGTGCTGAAGGATCGCCACCATACGCGCCAATCTGCCGGTGTACCCAAGCCGTTGCCGTCGCTACGTCATCGATTTGCTCGGCTAACCCAACTTCGGGCAACAACCGATAACTGATGACGGCTGAACCAATACCTTGCTCGGCAAGGAAACGTCCGATGTTGTTGTAGACATCTTTGCCTGCGAAGGTGAGGTTGCGATCACCGGAGTCCCAGCCGCCGCCGTGAATAAACAGCACCGTCGGCCACCCTTTGCCCTCGGGTATAAACAGGTTGAGGCGATGCTTGTTGGGATCGGCTTCTGTGCCAAGGCGGTACGGTACGTCGAGGTAGGTGCGGGCATCCGCATGCTCAGCCTCGCGATAGAGCACCTTCATGCCAATGCGGTTGTAGGCAAAGCAGCCGCTGAGTTGCGAGACAGCGAGCAGCAACAAAGCACAACGCAGGAGAGCGTTCATGGGTAAGCAGGACGTGCGATGAGATTGGACGCCCCAAGGTACAGCATCGCTACCGTTGCACCCAAACGGCCTGCGTGCTTGTCTGCCCGCTCCCCGAAACCGCCCGCACCAGATACAGGCCGGGCACCAAGCCCGTCGCATCAAGTGCTAACGTCAACGTGGCTCCCGCCGCGACGACGCCTTCATGGAGCAGCGCCACTTCACGACCCAGCACATCATAGGCCACGGCTCGTACCGTCTCGGTCGTGGCAACGCGTAGTGGCAACGTTGCCATTGTACGTACAGGATTTGGATACGCAGCATCAAGCTGGAACGTCAAGCCGCCCGGCTGTGTGGGGCTGTCCTCGGTGGAAACCGAGGAGATGAGGTTGCACGGGGTGTCGTTGATGGTGCAATTCGTGGGACGAGGTGGCCCCGTCTGGAACTTGCCCTGAAAGCCAATAAACACGCTGTCGCCTGGGGCTAAGGTGCTGTTCCAGTTCTGCCCCTGCACGCGGTACCCCGATGCCGTGCGTGCCCATTCCGCGTTCCAGAGCAGCGAGATCTCGGCGTCAAACCCAAACTCCAGCACCCAGTCTTCGAAGGTCTCTTCGGTGTTGTTCTGAATGGTCAGGCGCGCCACATAGGCTTGGTCGAAAACGGCAACGGATGTGTAAGCAAAGCCGACATCAAGCATGGTGGGCGTGCTGTCGCTGTCGTCGCCGCCATCAGTGATGTCATTAAAGCCACAAGCCACCCCTTGGAATAGACAGCCAACGGGTTCTTGGAGCGTGCCGCCGTGCGTACCATAGATGTCCATCCACACCGAGCCGCCGGGCTGGATGATGGACGTCCACCCAACGCCTTCAACCGTATGGGCGTTGTCTGCACCGGGCGTCCACGTAACGTGGTCGATGCGATTGATGGCCTGCGGCATCGTAAAATCCATGCGCCAACCTTGGACAGCCTCTGTGCCTTGGTTGGTCAGCATGATATGAGCGCGATACGTCTGTCCATTATCCTCTGCCACCCAGAACAACACATCGACTTGTGCATCTGCACTTTGAGCAAAGAGCAGACTGCCAAACAGAAGCATCGGCAGCAGCGCGGAAGGAACGCACGGGCGCGGGAAGAGCACACGCATGATGAACACAGCGTTGGGGAAGAAGCAGCAAGTGGCTACCTCTACTAAACGGGAAGACGCGACAGATTTGCGTGCCCAAGCACGTACCGACTACATCTGCTCGCTCGGATTCGCTTGCACACGTGCCCCGGTCCGCACATCAATGCGATACCCCGCCCCCGGTCTATCCTGCTGCACCGTGCCAACCATCGGCGACACACGGAGCACAAACGGCGCATCCCATGCCACGCTCCCTTGGAAACGCGGTTCCGCGTAGCGT
>CAYYHN010000085.1:0-10445 GCA_964471245.1 uncultured Rhodothermaceae bacterium
CAGTCAGGGCAAGACAAAGAACAGATGAGCATATAGAGTAGATATTGGTACTGATTGGGCTATATCAGTACATGAGAAACATACAGTAAGTAACGAGATAAAATCAACTGGAAGCGCTTTTTTGAACGAATTTGTTAGAAAAAAGTGATATATAAGGCGCACACGTCTAAGGATAATGTTGGGTTATGCTTCCGAATAATTACCGGATGACGACAACCTTTTCGATGGCACGAGTGCTCCCTAAAGGCAGTGCACCATCAGAAGTTGCCCCCGTCACATGGTATAAGTATACACCTGTAGCAACGAGGTCACCGTCCTCATCTCGGCCATCCCACAAAAGTTTGTTCCAACCGATCCGCAATTGCCCCTGTTCTAAATGCTGTGGGGCTTCGATTAAGTCAAAGTTGCGTACGAGGCGGCCCGTTATTGTGTAAATGCGTAGACGCAATTTTTCAATGGCCAATGCATCTCGCCCACGCAACCGAAAAGCAAATGTGGTTGATGTGGACATCGGATTTGGATAGGGGTAGACGCTTTCGACTTCAAGCGCGGACTGGGTGCGGAAATGCACTTGGTATGGACTATTGGCAGCCTCATTGCCCGTCGCATCTTGAACATGCACTTGCAACGTGTGTGTTGTGTCTCGTTCGGGCAGATCTAACTGAAACTGAAGAAATAGGATATCATTCCGCTTCCCCTTACTTATGAGCAAGTCCTCATACGGAATCACACGCTGATTTAACTCGACTCGAACTACTGACGAATCGTCTCGGATCGAGAAGTAGGGGTTTTCATCCTCTATGGTGATTTCAATCAAAGGATCAGCAGGGACAAAAGGTAAGGCCGGATCTTGCAGATTAATGACTGGATCTGGGTTACTTGGAAATGACTCGCCATCGATCAATACATTGAATTCAGGTGCGGATCGATCGCGGCGAACAAAAAACTGACCTAAAACCAGGTTATCGAATGTGGTTCGCTCTTCAAAACCAGGCTGTTTCGCCCGTAGAGAAAGAAGATAAGTTCCTACCAGATTACGCGTGGCTAGTCTAAATTCACTCGATGCAGAAGATGTGACGTTGCGTAAGCTGTCGACGAAAACAGAGGTTGTGACATTCGCATCATCCGTGATGAGGTAATCAATTAAAGTCAGCGGTGCATCCACATCTGAAAAATTACGGAGGGAAACTCTAATGTCCAGCGGTGCTCCTTGCTGTAAGGTATCTGCCGAGAGGGAAAGCGAGGCTGGATCGAGTGCGAGTTCCGGCACGGGGTCATAAGCCACATACCAATTGCGTAACTGCGGAGTTGATTGCGCAGAAGTATCTACAAAGTTGGCGCGCAGACGTATGAATGGATGTTGAAGAGGATCGATCTCAGACAAGGTGACAAGTTCGTTTGCCTGAATTCCACTTAAAAGAACCTGCTGCTCTGTACGGTCAAGTACGTCAATAGTAATTGAACTGGTATTGTTAGAAAACACAGCTTCAGTACCTAATTGGTTCCATGAAAGAGAAGGGCCAATAAGAGGTGACGTAGCAGTAGCTTCGCTAAAGTTAAAAGTTAAGGTGAAGGTCTCCGAAATCTCATTGATAGGCGAAGACGCAGGCACTGCGATTTCTACAGTTTCAGATGGATCTCCGACACGGGTTTTCATGATCCATATATCTTGATACGTCAGAGTGTCGATAGCTGTACTTCCCAGCTCACGGAAGAACGCTTTCACGTATGCAGGTATTTCCACTTCATTCGCTGAGTTCGCAAAGTGCCTTGTACGTGTGATCAAGAAATCACCGGGTTGGCGTTGATTGGCTAGTGCCATGTATTCACCAAAAAAGACTTCAGGGTCACCAAACCGATTTTCATAGGAGGGGCTTGAAATAGAGCCGCGCACTTCACCAGTCGAGCCATTAATCAGCAGTAAACCCCATCCAATACCAAGACGCTGGTAAATGTTGGTATTGTACACAAACTGACCCCTGTTAACATCGGGTGTACCGTTCACCGAATTGGCCGTGACATCTAAACTGAACGTAGCAAACTGCCATTGTTCGTCCTCTGCTATGGCATTATACTGGAGGAATGGAGAAGTCGTATTCGATGCGAACAGTTCGTTTTGTTGATACCATCCTGAAGCACGTAAATCGGTTCGAATAGTAAAGGCACCTGTACTCCAATTCTCTCGTGCATCAGCCGTATTCGGGCGTGCACGCCAGTAATAAGTAATCCCTTCTGTTAATTCATTTGGTTGCCATGCAGCTTCCAAATCCGCAAGGGGGGCGTCAGCGCGTTGAAGGTCAGCGCTATCAAATAGTGGAGAGGTATCTAGCTCAAAAATTGCGCGAGCGACTGCCACATTAGGTGCTGCAAAGCTTGCCTTCAACGTGGGTGTACGTGTGGAAACCAGAGCTTGCTGTGCTGGGCTGTTCAGTGTAAGTCCCGACGAGAATACGACATGAGTTTTGGATGCCATATTGTTGGAACGAGACACTTCTTCAATTTTCAGAGGTAGATCGATTGCAATCTCAAACATATTGTCACCAATAGCTCCCTCATCAATTGCGGCTGAAAAGGTTACAGTTCGTTCAAGCCCGTAAGGAGCCACTCGTTGCTCATACATCCGTACTTCTCCAGTAGGGAGAGTATGGGTTAGGGTGACGTCTACACTGTCTCTTGGTGTTAAGCCAAAGTTCGCAAGAGTCGAAGTTATAGTAAGCAAGGAATCGGAAGGCAGAGGGGCACTTGGTGTGATTTCGATTCGTGCAGGTGTGACTACGAGATCGGGTAAGGTTGGCATATTGAGGCGAGTTGCAGGGTCTCCAATTAAGCCGTATTGAAGTGCATGTTTGATCCCTTGGAAGTCACGAGCGTTTAAGTTCTGAGCAAACCGATTTTTCGCAACTTGCAGTGCCAAACCAAGCACGCGTAACGAGTCACGAAAGACGGCCTCATGCACGCGCCTGCCCATAACAGATGATGCCCCAATCGTCCCAGTATCGGATGCACCGAAGTGGGCAATGCTCCCACTTGGGCTACTAGAAACTAGGTCTTCACCCAACGTGATAACATCATTGGCATTGCCACTACCTAATGCAAAATTGCCCGTATAACACCCATATGAAAGTGCTATAGGAAGCCGGTCGGCATTGTCAAATTCTTGGGGCGGTGAAGTGACAATTTCCCATGTGGTCGACGCAGAATGTCCAAAGTAGGAGAGCCAAGATGCTCCGCGCGAAAGGGCCGTGTTGAGGGAGTCCTTGAAGGTTGGGTCAAGCGCCTCATTACTTGTTTTAAAAACATGGAGTGTGTCTAATGAGGCAGCGGATGTGGCTGTAATATTACTCCATTGGAGCGCTTGGTTTTGTAGCGTCAGTTTTTCACTCGGAGAGGTGCCGCCCACGAGGAAGAGGGCGCGTTTTTGCCAAGCATCAGGCGTCTGAGCTTCATAAGTTTTGATCTTATCGACAAAAGTGAATCCCTGCTCATTGGCACGCATGGTGACTCTTCCGATAGAAATCGATTCTGTCCAGTCGTTGGTGCCGTTATTTTGCATTGCAAACCAACTGTCAGAGGCAGCATTGCCGAAGCTAAGTACTTCCCAAGGATGTCGTACACGGTTGGGGTCAGGGTATAAGGCATCACCCCAAAGAAGGAGGTGTTTAGGAGGTGTTTGCCAAGCTTGACTGGCTCGTACAAAGCGGCGCAATGCAATGGGTGTTGGGCGTCCGTAGTCAAACGTATCAAATATATCTTGAATCTCTATGATTCGAACCGTGTAGCCACCGCCTACGGTCGTTGTTCTGTATGCCGCATGTTGCTCAGCTGACGCACGAAGCATTGGGGTTGTAACGATAACGTAGTCAGCAGCGTTCGATGTACTGGCGATGTTTGGAGCCGTTAAACTTGTAATCGAAGAGGGTTGGGCATATTGAGCCGGATTAGCAATCCAAAGAGTCTGGTTCGTGTTGGGATATATAAAGGTGTCTGTTGGAAATGAAAGTACTTTTTGTATTGCTGAAGTGGGATTGAGTAGCAGCGCACCCGTTGGTAGCTCATCTGTCGGTATGGTGTACGTGTTGGGAGCTTCAAACTGTATGGGTAAAGCAGAACTTCCAGCGACAAACTGCTTTTTATACGTCACTTCTATCCAATCTAGCGCTACAACATTAACGATGGTATTGTTGATATCGTTAAAGGATGTAATGCGAATCCGAATCTGATTGTCAGCAGGAAGCAGGTTTTGGGAAAAGCTATAGGTTAGATCTCTGGGAGTATATCCAGTCCATGTGAGGGTATCGGTTGGGAAATAGGTAAGACCAGAATCAGTGTTGAGCTCCACTTCAAAAATCACTTTATGCGTCGCGGCACTCTCTGGTACAATTCGTAAAGAGACATGGGCTGAGTCCGACAGGGAACGCGAAGGCTGTGCGAGTTCCAGCGTATGGTCTAGTGTTACTGGGTTCGCGTTGCTATGCGCAATGCGTTGCCAACGGAATCCTTCGCCCCGCGAATAAATTGAAAAGCCATTGTCAGATGGAGCACCGAAGTAATAGCGGGTGTCTTCTTCCCAATACGTCTGTGCAGAAAAGCTATTCACAACTTCACCTTGGGGAACCATCGGCGAATCCTGATACCGTAAGCCTGTTCCATTCGAGTCGATAGTCAGCCAGTAATGTGTGGTATCAGTGTAAAGGCTAGAAAAGGGGCTGCTTTGGTTCTCAGGGATGTAGTTATAGGCCCAATGTTCGTCTAGGGGATCATTACGCGTCCCAGCGAAAACAATACGGTCAGCAGGGTCAAATTGACCATCGTCTCCGCCTTCAATACGTATGGGTATTTCTTGCCCTTTATAATAGAGCCGCAGCGCATGTGGTTGTGCCGTGCTGATTGGAAATCCAGCAGCAGATAAATCACTTCCGGATACGGCATAGACATCATCGGCCACAATAGCAATTT
The DNA here is from genome assembly GCA_964471245.1 of uncultured Rhodothermaceae bacterium. Classification (GTDB taxonomy): domain Bacteria; phylum Bacteroidota; class Rhodothermia; order Rhodothermales; family CAYYHN01; genus CAYYHN01. The sequence continues at coordinate 4,957 of CAYYHN010000085.1, forward strand.
TCGCATAGGTATGGCCGGGACGGAACCATGAGGCATCGTAGTCTAGCTGCTGCGCAGCCAAGGTGAACGGAAACGTGCTGGTTAGTAGGACAAGGACAACGATGGACCAGAAATCACGCATGGAGGAAGGGAAAACGAAGGACTACAACGAGCCGAAGAGAAAGCATGGTGATTGGAATCTAGGGGGCAACAGGGACAGATTCTATAACAAAACTGTAACCACTGATGAGATGACGCCTGATGTACACATAGAAAACGCCCGTACCGATAACCCAAGCCATCGATACGGGCGTTCGTGAAGCAAAATCGTTCGTCTTAGTTAGTTGCTGCTAGGTCGCGGAGGGCTTGGGCTAGCATTTCAACTTTAGCGCGATCGCTGCTGCCGCGAACCATGTCGTCGACTTCGCCAGCGAGGTCGAGCAGTTCTGCACTTTGCTCGGCGGCTGCGTAGCTAGCTGCATCACCAAGATCATCGCGGATCTCGGCGATTTGGCTCCGCGACAGGGCGCCGTCGCGCTCCAATTGGTCGGTGTAGGCGTGGGCCAATGCAAAGGAAGGTGCCCACGAGAATTTCGGCTGTCCTTGTGCGTTCAGGTAGTCGAGGCGAACCGTGTTGGCGGCTTCGATTTCGTTGGCTGAAAGGAAGCCGCTCGGCGTCAGTTCGAAGATGTCGAGGCCACGTGCAATTTCCGAGCTCACGATCATCCCATTGTACCAATACACCGACCAGCTACCACCTGAGACCATCCGGTCTGGATCGACAGGGCCTCGGTCGTGGTAGGCAATCTCGACCGCGTTTTTGGGGTCGGTCCAGTCAAAGATGGAAATGCCACCTTGGTACCAGGCTTGCACCATGATATCACGGCCGGGAACGGGGATGAGTGAGCCGTTGTGTGCGACGCAGTTTTCCTCGGTCGTTTGCGGAGCAGGAAGCTTGTAGTAGCTCTGGAAGACCATCTTGCCGTTTTCAAGCGTAAAGATGGCATTGGCACCCCATTCCTTCGGGTCGGAGTCGCGGCATTTGGGCTGGCCGCCACCGCCCCACTCATCAGTAAAGAGAACTTTAGTACCGTCGTTGCTGAACGTAGCCGAGTGCCAGTACGAGAAGTTCGAGTCGGCTACGGCATCCATGCGGAAGGGGTTGGCAGGATCGGTGATGTCAAGCAACAAGCCGTAGCCTTCACAGGCGCCACCAGCCACGCCAATGGCCGGGTAGAGCGTGATGTCATGGCATTGCGTCGGGCCGGGGCGTGGGCCGTCGTCGGCTGCTTCTTCATCCACACCAAACCGCTGACGCACCATTTCGGGTAGAGCCGCACGGAAGGCCGCAGAGTCGGCTGCGGTTGGGGTGCCGCCGCCACGTTGCTCCATGAAGCCGCGCATCATCGGCGCAATGAAACGGTCGGGCATTACGCGTTCTTGGCCGAAGAGCTCGACCACAAATGCGCCACGCGCTTTGGCTTCTTCGATGGCTGCGATGTCGGCTGGAGCAGGTCCGTGGCGTGGTGGCTCGACGAGATCTTCGAAGATGCGCGGCGAGCTTACAATAGCTGCTTGGGTTGGGTCGGCGAGTGGCACTTGAATGACTTCAATGCGGAACAAGGCCGAGTTGGGATCTTCTTGGGGGGAGGCTGCCGAACAACCGGCCAGTTCATCTTCGGGGCGCACAGGAGCCGAACCAGAGACGTACACGTAGACGTTATCATCATCGTTTGGGTCTTTCAGCACCGAGTGCGTATGCGAGCCACGGCATGTCTGGACGTTGGTGATGTACTTCGGGTCTCGAACATCGGAGATGTCGAAGATGCGGATTCCACGTAGGCGGTCTTGGCTAACGCGCTCTTCGACGCCTTGTGTGCCACAGTCGAGGCGGCCGCTAAGGCCTTCGCCAGAAACGAACATGAGGTTTTCGTACACCGAAACGTCACTCTGCGAGGCTGGGCACAGGTAGTCGATGACCAATTCCGGCTTTGCAGGGTTCGTAGCGTCCCAGATCATGACGCCGTTGTAGTTGCCTTGGATAATGAAGTTGTCCTTGAAGGCAAGGTCGGAGTTCGTGACCCCCACGAAGTTTTCGGTAGGTGGTGTGGTGGACACCAAGTTCATGTTCCAGATGGCTTCTTCGGCATCGAAGAGGCCTGCGCCAAGGCCAACGCGTGGATCAGGCGTTGGAGCCATCATGGACGCTTGGTCCATCATACTGCCGGCATCGTTGGCAACCTTGCCCGAAGAACACGATGACATGAGGAAGGCTGCCAGCAGCACAACTGACCAAAGTGTCAGCGGCATCGAACGTGCAGCAGGGCGTGAAAGGATACGTTGCATGGGTATCGTAGGTTGGTTGGTGGAAGGTGGTGAGGCGCATGTAGCGGTAGGCTAACGCAAGTTTGGATGTACCTATCCAAGCTTTGAGGAAACGAAGCGTCGAGGAGGAGAGTTTGAAAAACGCCTTCACGTTGTCTCCTTGACTTCTCGTCTCGTTCATGCTATGCTACTGGTCGGCTTGCTCCAAGGCACGTAGCATGCGCTCCATACGTGCAATTTCAGTGATCTGGTCAACGTTGATATCCGAAGCCAGTTTAAAAGATGCTTCATCTTGACCAGCGCCATCAGTAGCAAACAGTTCGTCGACCATCGTGATGGCTCCTGCATGGTGGTCGATCATGTACTTTAGGAACAAGCGGTCGAACGCGCCTCCTTGCGCCGCAGCGAGTTCATCGAGTTGGGCTTGCGTGAGCATCCCCGGCATGTTCATGTGGTCGCCATGTCCGTGGCCGCCACCATGCCCGTCGACACCGTGGATCATCAGTTTGGTCCCTTCAATATGGATTTCTGGCACGGGTTGCCCGCGGTCTCGTAGCCACTGTTGCATGGTGGCAATCTCATCCTTCTGAGCGTTGATGATGCGAGCCGCCAACGTTTGCACTTCCGGATTGGCACCGTTGGTGGGTGCAAAGGCAGACATAACCAAGGCTTGTGCGTGGTGCCCAATCATGCCTGTCATGAACTTGACATCGGCTTCCGTGAAGCGGGTCTTCGCTGCATCTTGCTGCGCCCAAAAGCGCTCCTCCAACTCCACCGTGTTGGCCGCGTTTGTAGGCGTGCTCGTGTTGGCATTGCTAGTTGTAGCAGGAACGGATTGTGTACTGGTGCAGGCTGAGGCAAACAAAATGAATGCAAACAGAACAGGCAACGTGAAGCGAATAGGCATCGAATTCAGGCAAAAATTCCGCGAGTAGGAAAGCGATGCAAGATACCCAAAAACACCAAGATTGAAAGTGCAGCAACCTAGGGCATTTGGGCGTACCTTAAACCCAAGACAATTCGTGCAAACACCTCAAAAAGATGAAAACGCCACGCTGCGTAGTTCCTGCCATCATACTGCTGCTCACCCTCTCTCCATCCACGGTATCCGCACAGTATGCTGACCTTGATGCGTATTGGGATGCCGTCTCTGAAACGGTAGCCAACGGCGACTTTGACGGCTACGCGGCCCTCTATCACCCCGACGCCGTCTTGGTGTCTGATTTTTCTTCGTCGAGTATCTCGATGGTCACGGCGCTCGCCAACTGGAAGCAGGGATTCGACGATACAAGAGATGGGAAAATGAAGGCGAATGTAGACTTTCGATTTGAGAAGCGGTACAACAATGGCGAAGCTGCTTGGGAATCCGGCATCTTTCGCTATTCGGCTACGCCGGAGGGCGGTACGATGTCAACCCAGTATATCTTTTTTGAGGCGCTGATGGTAAACAAAGGCGAGGGGTGGCTCATGGTAATGGAGCGACAGATCGCGCAAGCAACAGAAGCACAGTGGGATGCGCTTGCTGACGCATCGAATTGATTTGGCATTCACAGAGTTGCAAAGGCGTCAATGAAGGCTGCACGGTCATCGGCGAGGCTGTCTGGGAATACCTCGGCGTCTAAGTTGTCGTCTGTAATGATGTCACTGAGAATGGTAAGGCTGCGGTCAAACAGGCGGAGTGCTTCGGCGCGGTAGCGAAGGCGGTCTTCTTGCAGCGTTGCTTCGAGCGCTAAGGTGCTGTAGAGGCGCGCACCCCAAGCGTAGGCGTTGCCAAGGTTGCCCATGACCACTGCACTCGTGTTGCTTATAGCGACTACACGCTCTTGTGTGGCAATGCTAGTTTGACACATCGAGATGGCTTCCTCGAATCGGCGGTGCGAAATCAGGACGCGGCAGAAGGAACGTTGCCCGTTTCCCAGCATGTTGCCCAACTCATTGTTCTGCGGATTGTTGGCGTAAAGCAGCTCGTACGTTGTTGTTGCTTCGCGAAACGATGCAATGGCATCTTCCACACGGTTGACTTCTTGCAGGACCCAGCCCAGTGAACTCAGGGCACGCCCACGTGCTTCGTAGGCTTTTTGGTTTGTCGAGTCGATGGCAATGAGTTGGTCGGCATAGGCGACCGACCGTTGGTATGATGCCAACGACTGATCGAGGTAACCTAGATGCTGCGAGGTGATGCCGTAAAAGTTGTGCCCGATATGCTGCGCATAGACGACGCGGGATCGGTTGGGGAAGCGCTCTTCGAGTCTGGCCAAGAAGGGGAGACCAATTGATTCGAGCAACGCGTGGGCTTCTTCGAATTGGTCCGAAAACCGTAGTGCGACGACTTTGTACGAGTACGCACGCCAAAGGTGCAATTGAAGGTCATAGTGCTCGGGTGCAAGTGGCGCAATCGCTTCGAGTCCTTCTATCGCTTCATCGAGTAGGGCAATGGCTTTGTCATATTCCACTTCCCAAACGTGCCACCATCCTAGTTCGCTCTGCGCACGCCATCGATCATGTAACAGGTCAACGTCACCCGGATGATGCGTAGCCAGATCCGCAAGCATGTGCGTCCCACGTTCAGCCAATAAGATCGCTTCCGTATTATCGTACCCCCATGAGGTGACGATGGCAAGGTCAGTATAGCCGCGCCCTAGCGCATGGCGCACATCGGTGGCCGTGGTGTCGCGGTGCCAGACGGCCTCGCGCAACGTGACGGCTTTTTGATAGCTCGTCAAGGCACCTTTCAGATCACCAAGGTTGGTGTAATGTGGGTTCCCTTGGATCTCGCCGATCTGCTCGTATGCCATCGCTAACTCAAGCTGTAACGCACGGTCTTTGCTCTGCTCACTCAACGCATCGAGATACGCGATAGCATTCGTAACAAGCAGCCGCCGCGCTTCCGTTGAACCGGGCATGTCCCGGATCGCATCGTGGAGGTCGGCGAGCATGGTATTGGCAAGGGTGCGCACCTGATCAAAATGCTGTTCCGCGATCCGTGCTTGGTACAGCGTCGAAAACAACCCGCCCACAAGTAACACTATGATTACTACGCTCGAAACTACCGCCACCGTGTTGCGCTGCACAAACCGCCGTGCCCGGTACCCCACACTGCTTGGTCGAGCTTTGATTGGGAGGTGCGCTAAATACCGTTGCAAGTCCTCCGCTAACGCCGATGGTGAATCGTAACGACGCACAGG
>CAYYHN010000086.1:0-10267 GCA_964471245.1 uncultured Rhodothermaceae bacterium
CCCCAAAGGTGTCGGCGCGCTGTACCTACGGCGGCGGAATCCGCGCGTGCGTATCACGCCGCTCATGAACGGTGGTGGGCAGGAACGCGGGCGACGAGGTGGCACGCTCAATACGCCAGGCATCGTAGGCATGGGGACTGCGATGGCCTTCGCACACGACGAGCTAGCTGCGCACCAAGCCGCCCTCAGCACCCTCCGCGATGCATTCGAACGCCGTTTGCTAGCCGCCCTCCCCGACATCACGATCAACGGAGCCGACGCGCCCCGCCTGCCCAACACCTCCAACATCACATTCCACGGCGTCTCGGGCAGCTACCTTGCTGCTATGGCAGGTAACGTCGCCGTCTCCACGGGCAGCGCGTGTACCTCAGGCTCAGGGCAAGCGAGCCATGTGCTCTGCGCGATGGGCATCAGCGATGAGGACGCGCAATCGACGCTGCGCATCAGCTTTGGGTACCCGACCACCGAAGAAGAAATGGAGCAGGCGGCACAAGCGCTTATCTCCGCCGTTGAAGGCCTTCGCGTAGGAACCTGAGCCGGAATGGGCTTCTCAAGAGGATGAATTAGGTGGGGCAAATGGTTGCCCTGCATATGTTTCCCTCAGCACCCATTGCACCTCTATCAAAAGCATGGAACCGATTGTCAATCGCGTCGCCGAGAGCGACATCGAAGTCTACAACCTTGCCGCCTTGTGGGATGGCGCGCCGATCGCTGAACTCGACATCGCCCCGTTTCTGTACCGGGGCCTTATTCTACGTGAGCGGGACTTTCGCCAGCACGTAAAAATGCACGACTGGGCGCAGTACACCAACCAGCACGTCGCCGTCACCTGCTCCGCCGATGCTATCGTGCCGACGTGGGCCTACATGCTCATTGCAACCAAGCTGACGGGCGTAGCGCGCAGCGTGGCCTTTGGGACGCCCCAAGAACTCATCCGCGACCACTTTATGCGAGCATTGGCCCAAGAGGATTGGTCGACGTGGCAGGATAAGATTGTCGTCGTCAAAGGCTGCGGTAACCAGATTGTCCCTGAGGCTGCCTATCTCATTGCGACGCAAGCATTACAAGGCGTGGCACGCAAGCTGATGTACGGCGAGCCGTGCTCGTCGGTGCCGCTGTGGCGGAAACCCAAGGCAAAACCAGCTTCGGCACAGGCAGGCAGCAAACCTGTTGCGGCCAAACCCGTGGGCATCAGCCCAGCGATGTTGCCTTTGAAGTAGCCTCGGCCATGTGCTGCTGCACGAACGCACCAATCTGCTGAATCGCATCGGTCGCTTCGGGCACGAAGTCGCTGAAGATGTGGAAGACGTGGAACAGCCCATCCCACACGTCTAGCGTGGTGGGTGTGCCTTGGGCTTGCGCACGCGCGGCCAGACGCGTTGCGTCATCGTACAGAATCTCGTGCGTACCCACGTGGATTAGCATCGGCGGTAGGCCGCGCAAATCAGCGTGGATGGGCGAGATGAGCGGGTGGTCGGCATCGTGCTCGCCGCAGTATAGATCAGCTGTGGGGATGAGGAATTCGGAGCGGAGCCACGGCTCATCGGCGGCGCGAGTGCGAATGGATTCGCCCTTGCATTCGAGGTCGGCCCACGGCGAGAGCAGCACGGTGGCAGCCGGAAGCGGCATCCCTGCGTCGCGGGCTACGACCAAGAGCGCCATCGCCAAGCCTCCGCCTGCCGAGTCGCCAAATACGGCGCATTGCGCTGGGCGGACGCCTTGCTCCATAAGTCCCTGCCAGATGGCCTTTGCATCCTCCAATGCCGCAGGAAACGGATGTTCGGGAGCCAAGCGATATTCGGGAAGCAACGCCCGCGCCTGCACAGCTTTGGCTAGCCGTTCGACCAAGGCACGATGCGTACTGCACGATCCAAACACATACGCACCGCCATGCAAATACAGCAGCGTGCGCCCCGGCACCGCGTTGGCAGGGGTGATCCACTCGGCCACACAGCCCGCGAACGTAATGCGTTCGACCGTGGTATCCTTCGCCAGACGCTGATACCGTCCGTAGCGATCCATATGGCGACGCAGCGCTGGAATCGAGACATTGCGACGCATCTTGCGCGACTCAGTGCGAATTAGATTGCGAAACAATAGGGCACGCAGACTGGGCATAGCGAGGGCAAAAGCATGAATAAAGGCATCCCGGCTGTTGAAGCCAAGACGCCTTCTACTCAGTGCATTTGCCCTTGTTCAACGAATCCTACGTTGCATGGAAGGGGTACGGTTTCATGACTGGGCGGCGGCTGTTTGAAATTGCACCACGGTCGCGCGGACGGCGGCTTGCCGCTTGTGCATGCGCCCAACCATGCGTATTCACTTCAAAAATGCGGAAAGCATCGGTCAGCTGCAACACGACCTGTACCGGACGCGAAATAGCTTCGAGAACAAGTGTGCCCTCGACTTCATTGAGCCGTTTGTACAACGAAAACAACGCACCTAGTCCTGTAGAGTCTAGTCTCTCCGTATCGGCAAAATTGAGGACGATGTGGCGTACGCCTTGATCTAACAGACGTGTAGTCGCCTCTTTGAATGGAGTACGGTTCATAAAATCGAGGGAATTGCCGATATGGAGGTGCGCAGCTAAACCTACGCGTTCCGTTTTAGTCAGTACGTTCGTCGTCATGGGGAGGTCTCTATTCAAGCTGCTTTCGTGACGTGAGAAGTAGGGACCGTATGGATCCATACATGGGTATTGCCACAGAAGGTGGGGGTGAGTATGGCACCGAACCCTACAACATTGTGGTGGCCTTTTACCCGCAGGGTGTCCCTGAAGTGCTTGAAGTCAGCGGCGACACGAAAGTCAAACGTAACGCCTACTCGGCTGCGTACCGCCTGGCCACGGTACTCGTAGGAAAAGCTCATTGTAATGCGTAGGGTTGGGGAAACCGACATGATTGATCATCATGCGCAAGCAAGACACGATACGGGACGCCCTAGTCCCAGGCCTCGGTCCACGTGGGGAAGATCTTGTACGCGCGCGTCACACGCATCACCACTTGCACCGATGAGGAAGGCTGGTAGATCGCGATCTGCCCACGATTGGGCTGAATGCTGCGATACAAAGAGAACAACGCCCCAAGGCCGGTAGAATCCATCACCTCGGTTGTGGAGAAATCGAGTACAAGTTTCTGTACGCCGGTTGCCAAGAGTCCTTGGCAGTGCGCTTTAAAGGCGGCTGCGTTGCGAAACCCTAGGTCACGACCGACCTGTACCCTCGCGATATCCCCACGGCGCTCGTGGGTAAACTTAGCTGAAGTGGTCATTGCTGGCCCAAGCAATAAATGGGGAGGAAAGATCTACCGCGTTTCGGACATACCGACCGCAGTAGGTAACACTGGGGAGTGTATTACCAAGTGGGGCAACAGATATGCCAGATTTAAGACAATAGGTCCTCGACATCACTAGGGGCACCTTTTTCCTGTCCTATCGTATGCTGCCTCCTCTAACTCCTACCCTTTGCCTATGCTCGTATGCGTACGTTCTTCCTCTGGCTGATTCCGGTCTTCCTGATAGCGCTTGGCATTACTTACGCGTTCACAGGCCCCTATGTCTACCCGACCTCGTTTGCGCTTGGCCCATGCTTTAAAGACTGGACGAGTCTCGCCAGCTATAGCGACCGCGTTAGCCCAATGGATCGCGTCCGGTTTCAGATAGACGATGCTAACGTACAGATCTGTTACAGCCGTCCTTCGGCGCGCGGACGCGTGCTTTTTGGTACCTCCGAAGGCTTGGTACGGTATGGCCGCCTGTGGCGTACAGGTGCCAACGAACCCACCTTGCTCTTTACAGACACGGCTCTCCAAGTCGGGGACCTTACGATACCTGCAGGACGCTACTCACTCTACACGCTTCCGGGCTCAACCACCTGGGACATTCACCTGAATAGATCGACATTCCACTGGGGCAATGCACTGACCGAAGATGTCTTGGCGCAAGAAATCGGTCGCACGACGGTCGCAACGGATAGCCTACCTAGCTATATCGAGCAGTTTCGTATTGAGCCTATTGGCACAGGTACTGACACGGCCTTGCTGCTTGCTTGGGGCAACGTTGGTGTACGAATTCCATTGGCTGTTGCCATACCGTAGGTTACTAGCATCTTAGATGCGTGTGCGGCGTGCATTTTTTTGCTGTTCAGAGGCAGCGACCGGCTCTGCTAATCCTAGTTGTCCATGGAGATTGAGCAAGGGCTCCGTATGTGGCGTGTCAATAACTTGAGGCAATACCGCAAAGCGTTGTTCGTGGGTTACCGCATGCGCCCCTTCCACGGGTAACGCCAACTCCACAGCCCGTGTGGCTAAAGCTTCCATCTGCTTCGTTCGCGTCTGTGCCCAACCAGGCAGCTTCACCACACCGTACATCAACAGCGTGAAACTAGCCAAGAGCAGCGGCAAGATGGCCCATAGTTTTCCTGCATCACCTGAGAACGCCACAAGGAATGCCAACGCAGCAAACGCCACCAGCCCCATCGTCCCACTGATTAGCATACCCTGCATATTCGCATTGCGTGTCTTCATGCGTACCCGGTCGCCCGTCTCGGCAGGTTCGACCAACACGTGAAGGTTGCCGTTGGTCCATTGGCGCAGCGATCCTTCACGCTGCAAGGCTCCGCGTGCAGCAAACGTTTCACGAATGTCTACCACAAAGCACTCCCATGCCTCATCCGACAGCCCATCTGGCAAATCTACGTAGTGCTCTACACCAATGGGCAAGCCATAGAGGCGGCGCGTAGGCACAGCCGTTCCCCTGTGATCGACGACTGCAGCTGCACGCGCAATATGTTCGGGGTCGATGCCCGAAGCCGCACCAATTGCTTGCAGTTCATCCAGCGAGAGCCCTTTCTCCGGCTGGGACCGCATTGCTTCCTGTGACTTGGCCGCACGCTCGAATATGGCAGCTATTTCCTGTTCAGTGTAGAGACGAGGAGTACGCATTAGAACAACACGGGACAACGACAATCAAACCAAGCGCTTAGCAAGCGGCCAGAGGATGACCAAGTGCATCTGAACACTACGCGCGATAATACCACCAACCAAGCCTGTGGTTCTAATTGGCTGTTCCGTAGCTCGACTTGCGACTGCGACAGGATCTTTTTGATGCATTCACGCCCATTGCTCTGCGGCTTCGCCTTCGGTTTTTCGGCCCATAGCGCAGCTACGAACCTCAAAATCGAACAACGCTGTCTTCAAAGCCTCACGGTCTCGCCATCCAACCCAGTTACCAATCAGTCTCTGCGTAGCCCTTATGTAGAAACGGCATCCCTTGGGCTGTGTTCTTTAGCTTTCCGAAGGCCAGCGAATCCAGTCGGCTCTCAGGAGAAAGGTTGTGTCGGATGGACGTGCGTGCTGCCGCGCAGCGCGATCATGCCCCGTCTCCAGTAAGCGTTCGATAGACCGCAAGAGTTGCGCACGATTACAGGGCTTGTCCATGTAGTCGTCGAAGCCTAGCTCCATGAGCCGCGCCCGTGCGCCATGCTCGCCATATGCCGAGACCGCAAGAACAGGAATGGTCTCATAGCGTGGCATCGCTCGGATTTCATGGAGCACATCGAGACCTGTCGTCGTCTGGCCAAGGTGTATATCTTGTACAATTAAGTCGAAGCGGGTCATTGAAGCTAGTTCAACGGCCCGCTCAAGGGTACCGGCCGTCTTTACAAGGTAGTTGCGGTCAAGCATCATCCGGAAAACATTGCATGCTAGTGGATGGTCATCCACGATTAGAATGCGTTTTTTCCGCGTCGGTTTTCGTGAAGGCATGTGATTATGGCTTGGGTGAGCACAATCAAAGTACTTGCAGCCTCTCGGATCACAACAGATCACGGGAGCATAGAGGCTACAAAAAGGGTATCGGCCTAGGACGAGCGACCTTAAGCTTCCTCACACAAACCTCACAAATCCCCCCGGCGCCCTCCGAGCTGCCCCATGCCAGCTGCTATCAGTGCCACTCCAACGCCCCACACGATGTAGCCGAGCCCTGTTGCTTCGAGCCACGCTGGCTGTAGCTGACTTAGCCATCCTGCGCGCTGCATTCCATAACCTACCAGAATCGCGCAGAAGCCCGCGAGCGAAGATGCCAATACAGCACGCGGCCGGACACCCGGGACCATGACAGCAGCGACAGGGAACGCCACAGCCGCTGTTAACACACCACCAGAGAGATAAAACACATCCCAGAGCGACGCTGTATTCAGCGCAAAGATACATGTAGCGACAGTAGCCACTACCGTCACCCACGCAGCAGCACGTGCCCCTTGCGCTGCGTCAAGCCTGAGCAAATCGTAGCCCAAACTCAACGCCATCACATTGACGCACGTATCGATTGTACTCATAGCCGCCGCGACTAAACCGAGCGCAATCAACACAATCAACCACGGGGGTGCGAAGGTAGACACAAGGGCTGTGATAATTGTGTCGCCGTCGGTGCCAAGAATAGCAGGTGTGGCGCCATCCACAACAGGAAATAGATTGAGTGCAGCAAGTGCAATAAACGCAGGCACAAGGCCGACAAAGATTAGTGCTGTAACCATCGTAAATAGCATGCCTCGCCGTGCGGTCCGTGCATCGCGTGCCGCTTGCATCCGTAGCCACAAATCCGTTTGGAAGGTCCCTGCCGGAATGTAGGCGATAAAGGTGACGACAATTAGGGCGAACCCGGGTGCAAAGGGATCATGCCACGGTGCACCTGAAAAGACGCCCTCAACAGCGAACGCTTCCCAACCTAGCTCGGCCTCGCGCAACCCATGCCATGCTAAACCTGCTACAGCTAGCATAAAGAGCGTTACCAAAACGTATTGCACTTGGTCGGTATCGACGATAGCGCGAAAGCCGCCGAGCGTTGCGTAGATGCCCACAACGCTGCTGGCACCAATGATGGCGGCAGAAACGGAGATACCAAGACCCGGTGCCAGCAGCGTCGCAGCGACGTAGACCTCTGCCCCGCCCCATGCAAGAAAGACGAAAGCGATCGCTGCTGCTACCGCACGACGCGCACCCGAACCAAATCGAAGGCCAACCATCTCGGGCTGACTAAATGCAGGCAAAGCATGGTACCGACGCGAGAGCCAGTAGATCGCTGCAAGTTCGAGAAGCCACGGAATGGTTATTAACCATGCCCCCCCAAGGCCATACCAATAAAAGAGTTGGATCCCGTATACAGACGCCCATGACACCGACAGGAATCCTGCCGACATAGAAAAACCGACCGCGCGTACCCCGAGCGTACGACCAGCAGTCCAGTATGCTGCACCGCTAACACTACGGCGGTGTGCCCGCCAGCCCAAAGCCAGCGCCAACATGATGTACGCAACAACAGCAATCCAGATTGTCATAGGTAACACAAGTTGAAGCCAACTTTCGCAGGGTGGAATACACGTAGGATTGGATGTATAGCACCCCCAGCATTTTCAAGACAAACGTTTCGAGTGGCGCTTGAAATGATGGATGGTCCGCACATATGTAAATACTAAGCGCCGCAGCCGTTAGCCAAGAGTGGGCACGTCATATGGCACCCCAAACACCCCATCAACCAATTCAATTTTTACCACCGCCTTCCGCCCCTACCAATCGTTCACCATGCATGAGGTAATCAGAAGTAAAAACCTTCAATACGAGGCGCGCAAGAACGGGTATATAGATCTAAAAACAAACGCTTCCAGCGAAAGATCGTACGCAAAACTTAGCCTCATGGTGGGTCGTGCTATACTCCATCTACACGATGTTTCTATCTAGAAATCAATTCGACAAGCCCCCTTCAAGACTTACGAGAGAAGCCGCACGGCTGCTGTACAACGTGGACAAACGGATGCATACATGACCGTCACATAGCTTACAAATAAGGCCTACTGCATCCAAGCTGATGTGATCGTATTATGAGGTATCAGATAGCTCTTTGTCCACTGATGCGTCCTCCACTCGACCTACTGGCCCAAGCCACCCCCGTCACACCCGAGCAATGGGCGTGGCCGTATACCAGTTTTGCCCCCCTTGTTCGCTGGCTCCGTGCTAATCAACTCACGATAACGAGTGGGCGGCTGTGGTGGATGCATGATGGTTCGCTTTCGGATCAATTTCCTAGCAATTTAGTCGGCAACACAGCATTGGTATGGGAAGCAGAACAATTGCTAGGGATGGAATGGACGGCCTATATCGAATACGGTATCGACCAACTCTATGCAGTTGCCCAACGCTTCGGCGACACCCTCGAACGCCTACCAGATGGGGCGCAGTTGTTGTTCGCGCCCGTTTGGCAAGACGAAGTCGTACACCGTATGCAACCGCGCCATGCCGGGTTCTTCGAGCACAAACGGCATTGGGTGTGGCAAGCGCCTACGCGTGACTTCAGGTTCCAAATCTACGCAACGGTTTGGCATCCGACGGCATGCGTCAACTACCCGGACCCGCGCCTGCTTGCTGCTGCTGAAAACCTCTTGCCCGCATTGCCTGCGCTACGCCAACGGTTGTTTGCCTACCTTGCTGCTCAGTACCCCGGCAAAAAGCTTATGGCTGCCGACCGCTGGGATTTGGATTGGATTGAACTGCATGACCCTGAGCAACCACATCTTTTCACAGCCTTCATCACGCATCATGACCCTGAATTGGTCTACACGTTGTGGGAGATCGACTGCGCACATGGGCAGTCGGTAGCGTGGCGATCACGTGGATGGTAAGAACTATTTTGTCCGATGCGACTTTTTGCTGGGCGCATGCGTCTTGGTAGAACGAACCCTTCGCCCACCGCCACACATCCTTGCTTACACCATGCCACGTATCGTTATTGTCGGATGCTCAGGGTCAGGGAAAACCACGCTGGGACGTGCGATCGCTGAACGACTGGGGATCCCGCAGATCGAACTCGACACGCTCCACCACCTTAAAGAGTGGCAGCCCCGCCCCAACGAGGAATTTCGAGCGCTCGTTTCGGCTGCAACCAAAGGCCCCGACTGGGTCGTCGATGGCAACTATCGGCGTACGTGGGACATCACATGGGCACGCGCCGACACGCTCATCTGGTTGAATTACGACTTCCCGCTGGTCTTCAGCCGCGCCTTTCGCCGTACGGTTCGCCGCGTGTTTACCCGCGAAGCGTTGCACCACGGCAACCGCGAAACCTTCCGCCTCGCCTTCCTCAGTCACGACTCCATCCTCTTATGGATCATTAGGACACATGGCCTGCGCCGCCGCCGCTACGGGGCCATCTTCGCGGGCGATGACTGGTCGCATTTGCGCAAAATTGAGTTCCGACATCCCCGTGAGGCTGATGCATATGTTGACGCCCTCGCGGCAACATCATAATCACGAATCGAGTCGCCTGATCCGATAAAATGGACCTTCCAAGGTGTAACCGGAAAAGACTTCGAGCATACGTTTACGCAACCGAAACATGCTTTTGGAAGGAACAGCTTCCGCATATTTGATCGCTGTATCGGGTACATTGAGTTGCTCAGCAGCCTCCTCCGAGGAAATCTCAGCCGCCTGCCGCGCAGTTCGTGCGGCATCTGCAAGGCGTCCTGCACGAATTAACTGGCCTTCCTTGAGTGCATCGGGGCTTTTCATCGTACTAGCAGAATCTTCTTTTCACGCCTATCGAACATCCTAACTATACAGCAGCGGAGTTACGCAACATGAACAGGGATGAACGCTAGCTTTCTGACTAGTACTGCGTCAAGGTTGGTATGACGGGTCGATGTGTTGGTCATTTTGGTGCCCACCAAGGCCCAACAGAAGTCGTACAGCAGCGCAGGCATACCTGTAGATATGGCGAGATCAAGGAACGTAGGTGGGCGCACGGGTTAAGTTTCTACAGGGGGGCAGACAGAACCCGACGATTCAATCTTGACGTAGCACTTAGTGGCTCAAGTCCCAACTGACGCCGATAGATGGTAACCGTGGTAGCCAATCATCGGAGAAGCGCTGGACATCGAGTGTACCGTTGTTGCGGAGGTTGACGTTGTAGAAGTATTCCCGTGGATTGGCACGGTTGTACAAGTTGTTGACTTCAAGAAAGACCGAGAGGCGACTCGTCGAAAACGTAAAGTAGCGGTGGATGCGTATGTCCATTCGGTGGAATGCCGGGAAGCGGTCGCTGTTGAAGGCTTGCAGATCGAAGCCGCTGGTAACAAACTGCTGGCCATCACGCTCGACGACCCGGAAGTTACGCTCGGTGAAGGGCCAGCCGGTGTGCCACCGCCACGCCGCGCTGAACCGCCACTTGGGCGATGGGCGGTAGTTGGCATCGAGGATGACGGTGTGTCGTTGATCGAAGG
>CAYYHN010000087.1:0-10223 GCA_964471245.1 uncultured Rhodothermaceae bacterium
CTTGAGTAGGAGTCGGTTGTTGTCGGTCTTCATCGTGCGCATCTTGGCGACCCACTTGGCAGGCTCCCAATACTGCACCTGCGAGTCGTGCAGGCCTGTGGTAACGAGCAGGTTCGGATAGTTGACCGCGGCCACGTTGTCGTAGGGCGAGTACGAGAGCATGTAGTCGTACGAATCCTTGTTGTTTGGATTGCCCCACTCGTCGTATTCATTGGTTGTCAGTGGGATTGAGTCGTCGAGCATGGTGGTGACGACGTCGACGAACGGCACGGCCGCGATGACGCCGTGGTACAACTCAGGCCGTAGGTTGATGACTGCGCCCATCAGCAGGCCACCGGCGCTGCCGCCTTCAGCGAAGACGCGCTCAGCATCGGCGTAGCCGTTCTCGCGTAGCCAGGCGCCAGCGTCGATGAAGTCGGTGAACGTGTTCATCTTGTTGAACATCTTGCCATCTTCGTACCAGCGGCGGCCCATCTCCTGCCCACCTCGGATGTGTGCGACGGCGTAGACGAAGCCGCGATCGAGGAGGCTGAGGCGGAACGAACTGAAACTTGCACTCATGCTTGCTCCGTACGAGCCGTAGCCGTAGACCATGAGAGGGTTCGTGCCGTCCTGCTGGAACATGTCGGTGCGGTAGACCACCGAGACGGGGACGCGCTCACCATCGCGTGCCGTCGCCCAGACGCGCTCGGTCGTGTAGTTGTCCGACGAGAACGTGCCGAGCACTTCGGTTTGTTTGAGCAGCGTCTTCTCGCGGCTGTCCATCGCGTAGTCGTACGTGGAGCTTGGCGTCGTCATCGAGGTGTAGCCGTAGCGCAGCACGTCGGTGTCGAAGTCACGGTTCACGCTGATCCATGTGTTGTAGGCAGGTTCGCCGAAGTCGAGGTAGTGCTCGCCGCCGCCGTTCCACGGCATGATGCGCAGGTGCGTCAGCGCGTCGCCGCGCTCGCTGACGACGAGGTAGTTGCTGAAGATTTCGAAGCCGGAGAGCAGGCGGTCGTCACGGGTGGGGATGACTTCTTCCCAGTTGGTTTTCGTCGTTGCATCCACCGGCGTGCGCATCATCCGGAAGTTCTCGGCGTCCCAGTTGGTGCGGATGTAGAAGTGGTCGCCGTAGTGGTCGATGCTGTATTCGTGCCCGCGCTCGCGTGGCATGAACAGGCGGAACTCACCCATCGGGTCGTTGGCATCGAGGATGCGGTACTCGTTGGCCAGCGTCTGCGAGGAACCAATGATGAGGTACTGCTCCGATTTGGTCTTGCCAATTGAGGCATAGAACTGATCATCGGGCTCATCATACACGAGCACGTCATTCGCTGGGTCGCTGCCGACCGTGTGGCGGAAGATCTGGTTCCAGCGCAGCGTCTCGGGATCTTGGCGCGTGTAAAAGACGGTCTGGTTGTCGTTCGCCCAAACGACATTGCCCGTGACATCCGCGATCATGTAGTCGAGGATCTCGCCGGTTGCTAGGTTCTTGAACTGGAGGTTGTACTTGCGCCGCCCGACGTCATCCCACGCGAAGGCGATCCAGTCTTGCGCCGAACTCACAACAGGCGACCGCAATGCGAAGTAGCCCTCGCCTGCCATGGCGTTGACATCGATGAGGATTTCCTCTTCGGCATCGAGCGAACCGGGCTTGCGGGCGTAGATTGGGTAGTCCTTGCCGTCCTCCGTGCGCGAGTAGTAGTAGTAGTCCTTGTACTTGTAGGGCACCGACTCGTCGGTCTGCTTGATGCGGCCTTTAATCTCCTCGTACAGCGCCTCCTGCAACTCGGTGGTGTGCGCTGTCATCGTCTCAGTGTAGGCGTTCTCCGCTTCGAGATAGGAGATCACATCGGGATTCTCGCGCTCACGCAGCCAGTAGTAGTCATCCACGCGCACGTCGCCGTGCATTTCGAGGTTAGTAGGCAGAGCAGCAGCAACAGGAGGCAGCACGTCAGTCGGGGGTTCGGAAGGTTGCGGTTGACAGGCCACGATCACAAGGCCTATAAGCAAGGCACCTGCAACGCGAAAAGACAAGAGACGCTTCATGGCGACGGGGAAGGTTTGGTGGAAAAGCTTGGCCGTGAGTATGATACGTAAGAGCAGTGGGCAAACAAGATGACTTTTGCCTGAATCAGCCTATACACGACAACCTTTGAAGGTACGAGTGAGTGGTTTTCTTGTGCCTGCTGTCATTTATCCATTTGTGCTTATCGATAGATTCTTCGGCACAAACCAAGGGCTCTCGCGACACAACTCGGCAAATTTTTTAGGGTAACGAGCGCCGAAAAACAGCTGCATTTCATCCGCTAAGCGCGGAGTCTGATTCGTGAGGACGAGATGACATAGCTGCATGAAGAAAAACGTGTCTTTGGTGGCCGCATCCGCTATGGGTTCAAAGCCATCTACTTCATAAAGCATCATGATGAGATCAGGGCCAATGTTGCGAAACTCATCAAGGATCATGTCCCATTCTGGGTTGAAGTCGTCTCCGTCAATGCCAAGCTGGTCTCCATGCCACCGGCCACAGATAGCGTACCTACCCGTACGTGTCTCCGGGTTGTGTTTGGTAATCATCAGCTCAAAAGCTCTCGCGGCCAAGGTTCGGCCAATACCTGAGAACTTGTCCGCACCGCCTAGCGCACTGATCGCGAAATACTCACGCTTGCTATAGTTGATATAGTGGTAGCACACGCCCATGGCTCATAGTAGAAAAAATGGCTCTTCGTCGCTTAGAGCGCTTAGGCATAGAGTGATTCACGCTAACTTTTGTACAAAATCGCTTATCACCTGCCATGATCGTTTCGGGTTGACTTGCAAGACTAGGTGGGGACCAACCACTTCAACTACCTCCATCATTGGCTGCACTCGACGCATCCGCCTAACACTGGATTTTCTAATCAGTTTGTCTTGCGTTGCTTGCAGATACAGAAGCGGTACTTCTAGACTCGATAAAGCAGCCATTGCATCGACCTTGAGCACCTCTTGGATTCGATAGGCCAAGATTTTTGTAGGAACACCACGGATGACTTGTGCTAGGAGCTGATACATCTCCATATTGGCCTGCTTTCCCAAAAGTACAGTATGCATCATTCTTGAAGTCAACGGAAGCAGTTGAAGCCCTTGCAAGGGTACTGCTTGAATCCAACGAGGAACTGGAGACTGTGCAAAACTAGCAGCAAGTACCACTCCGAGGAGATTCTTAATTCGTTTTGCAGCGATCTCTAGCGCCAGTGGTCCAGAGAAGGATTCAGCCAAGAGCAGGAAAGCTTCTTCGCGAGGAAGCTGTTCAAGGACGTACCTCGAAAGTTCAGGATAGGTCGAGGGTTGATCTGTTGGATAGTGGACGACGATAGAGTCAAACTGAGCAGGTTCTTGTTCAAGCAACGGTTTGAACAGCAGCCCTGTGCCATCGAGCCCGGGAAGCAGAACGATCTTCAAAAGACTCTGATTTTGCGTCTCGGAAAAGATTTACGATCTATAACATGATACGTTTTCCTGAGATGACTTGGTAGGTCGTTGCAGCGGAACAAGTGGCACAACCCGTTGTGTGAACGCCAGCTATCACCTTTCGCCATATCGCTATGCCCGATGCCTACTCGCTGATGCGCACAACCCTCGCCCAGTGGGTGACGTTCACAGATGAACAGTGGGCGCAGTTTACGGCTGTGTTCAAGCAGATGAAGGCCAAGCGAGGCACCCATTTGGTTTTGCCCAATGAGCCACATCAACGCATCTACTTTGTTGGCAAGGGCTTGCTGCGCATCTACTACGCGACCGAAGACGGCAAGGAATACAACAAGTCGTTTATCGCCGAAGGCCGGTTTGGCGGCTCGCTGTCGTCGTGCATTCTGGGGCGATCGTTGGGCTACGGCATCCAAACGTTGGAGCCCTGCCAGTTGCTCGTTGCGCGGTACGCCGACTTTGCGGCGCTCTTCGACGAAGACTTGGTTTTTGAGCGGCTGGGGCGGCGGTTTGCGGAATGGCTCCTCATCAAAAAGGAACTCCGAGAGCAGAGTTTTCTGAAAGAGTCGGCGGCAGAACGCTACGCCTCGTTTCGGGCGATGTATCCGGCTTTGGAGCAGCGGGTGCCGCAGTACCACATCGCGTCGTACTTGGGGATTGCCGAGGCATCGCTCTCGCGCTTGCGCAAAACCACCCTCGAAGAAAAAGCTTAGCCCCGCCCCGTTCTTAACAAAGGTCAAGGCGCAGGTGCACGTGCCGTCGGTAGTTTGCCGGAAAACAAAACGACCGAATACACTATGAACACCTTTGTCCGTTGGCTCCGTCACTGGCAGCAGTATGCCGACCGCCCGTGGTATGCTCCACTCGTAGCCACCAGCGCCACGCTCGACTATTTTGTGCTCGCCTCACCCGCGCAGAGCCTCTTCTACGCGACCGTCCTGCTCAATCCAAAGCGGCGCTTTCATACCGCCATCTGTTTTAGTTTGGCGGCGGCGCTTGGAGCTATGCTACTGGCAGCCGGGGCACAGGTGTTTGGCACATCGCTCGTGGCGATGCTGCCCGAAGACCTCGGCGCGTTTGGGCAGCGCGCCCAGGCGTGGATGAGTGCGTGGGGCGTCTGGGCGCTCATCGGCCTGTCGGTTATTCCCGTGCCGCTGCGCACCGTCGTCATCCTCGCCGCACTGTCGGGACTGTCGTTCCCACTGATCGGTTTGGCCGTGCTGCTGGGGCGGCTGCCCGCGTTTCTGTTGCTGGGGCAGCTCGTCGGCCAGACGCCGCGATTTGCGCAGCGCATCCCTTGGGTCCGGCGCTTTGTAGCACGCCTGCACGCGCAGTCGGCCCCGACTTCCTTGCACGTAGTCTGAGGAGAGGCGATGCAGTTACATAACAAACGCATCCTGATTACAGGCGGCAGCAGCGGCGTGGGGCTCGCCTTGACCGAGGCCCTCGTGCAACGCCACAATCATGTGCTTATTACTGGTCGCAATGCCGAGCGCCTTACGGCCGTTGCCGAGCGACTAGGCGAACGAGCAACGCCCTTCGTCTGCGACCAAAGCGATCCCGAAGCCATCGACCAACTAGTGGCGTTTGTGCAGACGCATTGGGGGCGATTCGATGTGCTCATCAACAATGCGGCAATCCAGTACAACTATCTGCTTCCTGAACAGCCGCTGGATGAGATCGTTGAGCGCGTCCAGTACGAGACGGCAGTCAATTTCACGTCGGTCGTGCACCTGACCACCGCGTGTTTGCCCCTGCTGATGGCGGATGGCATCGTCGTCAACATCACATCCGGCTTGGCCTTGGCCCCTAAGCGGAGTGCGGCCGTCTACAGTGCAACGAAAGCGGCGCTCCATGCCTTCAGCCAAGCCCTCCGCTGGCAACTCGCCGATACGCCGCGCACGCAACGCATGGCCGTTGTCGAAGCCCTATTGCCGATGGTCGATACGCCGATGACGGCAGGACGTGGGCGTGGCAAGATCCCACCCGCACAAGCAGCCGCCGAGATCCTGCGTGGCATCGAGCGGCGGAAGGCGGAAGTCAACGTGGGCAAGGTGAAGCTGCTGCGGTTTTTGCTGTGGGCCGCGCCGCGTGTGGGGCGTACCCTGTTTCGCAACAGCTAATCGGGGCTTCAGTTATAGCTGTCAAAAATACGTTTGGGTAACTTCGGTCGAGGCGTCTCGTAAGGAAAGAGGTTGTAACAACCCATCCGTTTTCTCAACCGCTCTATGTTTACCAAACCATTGCTGCTGTTTAGCGCGGCTTTCATGGCGCTGATGGGCCTGATGGCGACCTTTCTGCCCCAAGAAATGCTCGCCTTCGCGGGTGCCTTGCCCGATGAAGTGATGACGCGGATCGTACAGTTACTCGGTGCGCTCTACTTGGGCTTTGCGATGCTCAATTGGATGGCACGCGACTTCATAATCGGTGGCATCTACAACCGCCCGATTGCGATGGCAAACTTCCTGCACTTCATCGTTGCAGGTATGGCCTTAGCACGTGAGGTGGCCGCAGGGCAAACGGCTGCGCCGTGGCTTGTGGTAACCGCCGTGTATGTGATCTTCTCGATCTGGTTTGCCCTTGTGCTGTTCACACACCCTGGCAAGAAAGCCGCACCTACTGCTTAAAATCGAGCTACGCGGAACGGGTCGAGGTCTAGTGTGGGCGCAAGGTTCTGCACCCGCTCGGCGACGAGCTTACCTGTAATCGGAGCGAGCGTGACGCCCATCATGCCGTGGCCGGTGGCAACGGTGAGGTTATCATGGCGTGGGCTGAAGCCAATGATGGGGAGGCCGTCGGGTGAACACGGGCGATAGCCTCGCCACACATCAGCAACGGCCTCGTCGGTGGCACCATAGGCACGTGCGAGCTGCTGGATGGGGGCGGCCCTGCGCGGATCAACACTGTGGTCGTAGCCCGAGAGCGACAGCGTCCCGGCGAAGCGCAAGCGACCGGGGAGCGGCGTGATGGTTACCTTCTCCTCCGTCAGGATCATCGGGTATTTCGGTCCATCGGTAGGAGCGGGCATCGTGATGCTGTAGCCTTTGGCCGGTTGGACCGGCACCCGAAGGCCGACGGCTTTGGCGAGTGGCTCCGTCCATGCGCCTGCTGCGAGCACCACGTGCTCGGCTGTAAGGCGCCCCGTGTCCGTCTGGATCGCCGTCACAGTACTGCCTGTGGAGACGAGCCGCTCGACGGTAGCACCCGTTTGGATGACAACGCCTTCGGCTTCGAGCCACGCAGCCAGTTGTGTAAGGAAAGCATCCGAGTCGACGCGGCCATCTTGGTGGTACAAGACGGCGCCATCGACGGGTGTCTTCGTATGCGGTTCGAGCGTGCGGACTGCGTCGGCGTCGAGGCGTTCGATGTGTAACCCGGCGGCTTCGGCCTGGTCGGCCATGCGGAGGTTGCTTGTGCGGCCCTTCTCTGAGTGGTAGAGCATGAGCAAGCCAACCTGGGCATAGCCGATGTCGCCGATGGTGGCTTGGATGTCGGCGAAGTCGTCGCAACTGGCGAGGCTGAGGTCGCGCAGGATCGGGATGGCGTAGTTGACGTGCGCTTCGGTGCAATGGCCTCGAAACGCCCACAGCCAACGAAGCAGATCCAGATCAAGGCGCGGCTTGATGTAGAACGGACTCGCGGGATTCATGAGCCAACGCAAGCCTTGCGCAATGACGCCCGGTGCAGACAGCGGTACGATGTGGCTCGGCACAATCATCCCCGCATTCCCCGCCGACGCGCCTACGCCAATGGGTTCGCGGTTCAACACGGTCACCTGCCGCCCCGCACGATGCAAGTAAAACGCTGCACACAACCCAACGGCCCCGCCGCCAATCACCACCACATCGTGTTTATCCTGCATCTGTAATCATCATTCATGGATAGAGACAGCATTGCCTGTAATGGAGACCACGCCAAAGGCTCACAGCCCGCGGCTTTAGCCGCTACACAACCACAAACCCATGTGCATACGGGTCGTCGTCTGGGTCGATAAAGATGGTGTTGAGCCCAGTGATGCGCGCCCAGCCCTCGATGCTCGGAATGATCGCCCGGTGCTCGCCGACACGTACCTCCGCCTCAACGCGCCCCCGGAAGAGGCTGCCGATGATGCTCTCGTGCACAAACGCATCACCAACACCGAGCTTCCCCTTGGCAAACCACTGCGCCATCCGTGCCGAGGTACCGGTGCCGCACGGCGAGCGGTCGATGGCCTTCTCGCCGTAGAACACAGCGTTGCGGGCGTGGGCCTCGGGTTGTGTAGGCACACCCGTCCATTCCATGTGGCTGAGGCCGCAGATAGTTTCGTGCTCAGGGTGGACGAAGCTGTATTTTTCGTTGAGTCGTTGCCGCACAATCGGGCTCCATCGGATGAAGTCGCCTGCCGTATAATCCGCCATATCGCGGAAATTCTCCTGCGGATCGACAATCGCATAGAAATTCCCCCCATAGCCCACATCGACCATCAATGTCCCCAAGTCTGGACACTCCACTGTTAGCCCTTCGGCAGCCAAGTACGACGGCACGTTGACGATCCGCACCGACCGAACACGTCCGTTCTCCTGCGTGTAATACGCCTCGACGCGCCCCGCAGGCGTATCCAAATACACCACACCCGGCGTACGTGGGGTGACGAGGCCATGCTCGATCATCACCGTCACCGTCCCGATGGTGCCGTGGCCGCACATCGGCAAGCAGCCGCTCGTCTCAATGAACAAGATCGCCACATCGCAGTCGTCACGTGTGGGTGGATACAGAATCGACCCCGACATCATATCGTGCCCTCGCGGTTCGAACATCAATCCCGTACGGATCCAATCGTAGTGGTCTAAAAAATGCTGCCGCCGCGCCCGCATCGTATCACCCTGCAACTGCGGTCCACCGCCCGCCACCACACGAACCGGGTTGCCGCACGTGTGCGCATCAATGCAGAAGAAAGAGTGTCGAGGCATGGGTTTGTGTGTGGGGGTTTGGGAGGATGGGCGTGTGGGTGGTCTGGGCAGGGTTCGTGGATTGGGGGAGGTTTACAGATAGGTTAGCATCGTCATGATATTATGTTACGGCATCTTACTATTGAGCCATTCTTGCTTGGCCTTCATATAAGCTGACCGGAATGCTATTTCTGTATGTTCCATAGCGTCGAGAAGTCGAATACACTCCTTTGCAATCTTCAGTATTGCGTGTGCAAGTTGGGTAAGCTCTACGCGAAACCGATCTCCGGTAGTTTGAGGTGCCCATCTGTACGGCTTTAGCTGAACATCAACATAGGGACTCTTCCCCTTGCGGTTTAGGTGAACTTCGGGCACGTCCCACATAAAATTGAGCACACCATGACCAGTTTGCAGCAAGGCTGATAAACCTTCTGAAAGCCAACCGATAGGAACCCCTTCGACGCTGTCTTGCCAGTTTTGTGCTGGAAAAGGTGTGCCGTCGAATTCAAGCCAGATGGCATCTGGGTACTTATTCTGTTCGCCTGCAACTCTAATGACTACTTGCCGGATGACTTTTGTCCTAGGGGGCGTACGACCATGCATAATGGTAGTTCTACTGGTAAGCGAAGCTTGGTTTGTGTCAATTATTCTCGATGTGTGTAGATCTACTGCATATTGCACCCGGTACGAGGAAGTGGTAGACCCCTGCAAGTTGCCGCCATTCGAGACCATTCGTAAGACGACGCGAACCTATCTTGAGCAGCAAGGGCAGAGTTGGACAACGCGCGCCAGCTAATGCCCCCAACACTTCGTGTCATTGTAGTGCAGCACATCTGTGTTCAGCCGTGCAGATCTGTGGTTAATCCTCTACCGCATCTCTCGTGTAGGTGCCGTCGATCATGCGGAGGATGCCGCGTGGGTTGGCGTCGTGCAGTTCGGATGGGAGCGCGGCTTCGGGAAAACCCTGGTAGCAAAGCGGACGGGCGAAGCGGGTGATGGCGGCGGTGCCAACGGAGGTCGAGCGGCTGTCGGTCGTCGCGGGGTACGGGCCGCCGTGGTGCATCGAGGGGCAGACCTCGACGCCTGTGGGGAAGCCGTTAAAGACGAGGCGCCCAACTTTGTCTTGCAGGATGGCGACGAGGTCCGCGTGGTCACGCAGGTCGTCTTCGGTGCCGTGCAGCGTGGCAGTCAGGTTGCCATCGAGGCTGCGTGCTACGGCGATGAGTTCATCCGTGCTGCCACAAGCGACAAGCAACGAGGCTGGGCCAAAGACTTCTTCGTGCAGATGCGGGTGGCCGACGAAGGTCGTGGCATCGGTGGTCAGCACAGCGGCTTGGGCTGCGGTAGCGCCATCGCCGGATGCGCCTGTGCCGAGCGTCGCCACGCCCTCCGTGGCTTGTACCGTGGCCACGCCGTCGGTGTAGCTCTGTTGGATGCCTGCGTGCAGCATCGTGCCTGCAGCCGCTTGGCCGATGTGGTCCTCGACGGCGCTTTTGAACTGGCCAAGCGCATCGCTGTCGAGGCCAAAGACGAGGCCGGGGTTGGTGCAGAACTGTCCCACACCCAGCGTCAGCTAGCCGAAGTAGCCTTGTGCGAGCGCAGCGCTGCGCTCGGCGAGGGCGCCGGGCAGCAGAAAGACAGGGTTGACACTGCCCATCTCAGCATAGACTGGAATCGGGCGTGGGCGTGCCGCGGCGGCATCGAAGATCGCACGCCCAGCCCGGAGCGAGCCCGTGAAGCCGACGGCTGTTGTGAGCGGGTGCGTGACGAGCGCTTGGCTATCAGCTACCGATGTCGCGTGAACCAGCGAAAACGTGCCCGGATGGAAGTCCGTAGCGGCAACCGCAT
>CAYYHN010000088.1:0-10147 GCA_964471245.1 uncultured Rhodothermaceae bacterium
GTATCAGATTGGCCCGATCGCGTGGGTGATGCCGCCGCCGGACGGCAGACATTGGCAACCACGTTGAATGAATCCGTGCTAAGACACGTTGTGCAAGCCGCCTTGGGAGTCACTATTGTTTTGGGGATGGTGTTGATGGTATGGACGCCACATTGGTGGCTCATACTCGATATGTTGGCACCACTTGGCATGTTGCTTCTTGTGCGGCAACCTTGGCCTAGTACCCGAGGTTTCTACCACGCTTTAGATGCTTGTGTGGTGTGGCCGCTCATGCCTGCAATGGTGTGGGTGTTGACCTAAATGGCATTAGAACGCCAAACGCGCGGAGAGTAGCAGCGTACGTGGCAAAATTTCGCGCTCGGTGCGGGTGAGTAATCCGCTGGACTCGCCGCTGCTAAAAAATTGGTCTGCATCAAAAGCGAACACCCATTCAGCGACGTTAGTTGCGTTAAGCACATTGAGCACGTCAGCGCGTAGGTGGAGACTGCTCGTGCCGAGCGGGATGCGATAGCCTGCACTCAGGTCGAGCTGGAGCAAGTCTGGTAGGCGGTGCTGGTCGGGTTGTGTCAATTCATAATGGCGAATTTGGCGGATAATGGTCTCAGCACGTCCAGTATCTTGGGTGCCGCTGGTTTCACGTAAGGACTGCAGGAGTGCATCAAAGTCGTCCGAGGCATCAAGATGGGCACTCAAGAAGTCGTAGTAGGCTTGGCGATATCCCCACGTACGCCCGAAAGCTGCACGACAGCGGCTAAGGAAGGTCAAGTTGGAGATGGGCGTCACATCCAAGGCGACTTCGACGCGGTGTGGCTCTGACCACGGTACAAACGTCTCTTGGTTTTGATAGAGACCAGGAATTTGCCGACGTGCAATAGTGTAGTCGTAGAGGGTTTGTATACGTCCAAGTCCAGTCTGGTATTGGGCTCGTATCGAGGTACCATATGTGTGCCCTTTACTACTACGCAAGTAATCGCGTTGAGTCAGCGGGGCAGTTTCTGAGAGGCTGACGGCATAATCCAGCGCAAGGATATGCCGTTGGTCTTTGAGGTAGGTTTCCCATTGGAATGACCACCGGGCGGAAGGGTTTAGAAGCACTTCGGCCGCTAGGTGGAGAGCCTGCTGCGGACGTACTGTTTCATCCACATCGATCCAGAAACGCGTCGTTGAGGTAAGCGTGCCGGGACCACGGCTGCTGACGTCGAACTGGTTCACAAACTGGCGGTAGAGGCCCCCGCTGAGTCGAAAGGCCCACTCGCCAAGACGCGGCGACGTTGCATCGTACCGCAAGGCAAAGCGTGGTTCGGTGTAGAGCGTTCGGCGTGTATGGAGATATGTGAGGCGCGTGCCCAAAGTAAGCTTCCATGCAAGGCCCGGCGTCCATGTATCCTCAGCATAGCCAGCCCAGCGCCAGCCACGTGTTTCCTGTGCAATTGGGATGACGGCACCTGTGATGTCGAAGCGGCTTCTTGTGTAGGTGAACACGCTCCCGAAGCGCAAGTGGTGCCTGCGTGTGGGAATAAAGTCGAGGTGGTTTTCTAGACCAATCTCATTGATCTGATTGCCATCATCCGAAGCCGAAGCAAACGTGATAAGCGAGTCGCCGCGTACGTCGTGGCCGAGGCGGTAGAAGGAGCCTCGGAGGCGCCCTGTGTGGAGTAGGCGTGCGCTGAGCACCGAGCCAAAGCTGACTTGCCCCATCCCATTCTCCCAACCGTATCGTTCTTCGAAACGGGTGTCATTCACCGTAGCAGAAGCAGCAAGGTCGCTTTCTGTTGTGGAAGCAAGGGTGCCGTTGTCAAGACTTTGGCGACTCCAGTAGAATGAGGCGTCCATCGTCTGCCGGAGGTTAAACCGGAGGCGTGCCACCCCATGCACATCTGCGAAATCCATATCTGGTGCAGCGAGTGGGGTACGCCCGATCTGTGTGAACGAGGCATCTGTGAAGGCGGCCGTAATAAAGGGATCAAAGGCATTCCAGCCGTTGAGCAAGTCTTGGAGGGCATTTGGTCGATAGACATCCCAGAGACCATAGCGCCCAGCCAACATGATACGCAGTGGTGGGAGATCGCCCTCGCCCGCATGCCACGCCAGCCGCCCGTTGGCACTAATCGGGTCGACGTGGACATCAATACCCGGCTTGCCAATGTCTTCATGGGTCGCATCGATTACACCCGCGATCTGGCTACCGATACGTGCCTCGAAACCTGCTTTGTGCACGGTCATCTTGCGAAGCGCAAAAGGGCTGAAGGGGCCCACAAAGGAGACGACGTGCAGTGGTAAATAAAGGGGCACACCGTCAAGTCGAAATTGATGCTCGCCCGGATCGCCGCCTTGTACATGAAGGTCCGCTGTTGTGTCATTTGGGCGGACGCCGAGCATAGAAGCAAGCGCACTGGTTGCTCCGCGAAGTCCAATGGCTTGTAACAACTCTGCACGCTCTGCTGAAGGCTGCCCGAGTACATCGGATGGGCGCAGTGAGGCCACCCCACTCACCTCAATTGCTGGGGAGAGTAAGACGGGAGTTGCCTCCAACGTTAGGCTGAGCTCTTGCGTAATACCGGGGTCAAGGTCTACGGTGATCGTTGTGGGCACATAGCCGAGATACGACGCCGTGATGTGATAGGGACCGGGTAGCAAGTCGGTAATGGCGAAGCGACCAGCTCGGTTCGTGGCCCGGCCTACAGAGGCTTCGACGACGGCAACGTGCGCGAAGGGCAGGGGTGTCCCTGTTGCGCCATCAAGTACAGAGCCGATGATGCTGCTGCGGGGCACGTCGGCATCAGGGCGAGCGAAGAGGACGTAGGTGCCCGATGAGCGGCGGTAGAAGTCAAGACCTGTATCGCGTAGTATGCAGTTCAGTAGAACATCCATTGAGGCAGCTTCAATCACGCAGAAGACTTGCTGATTTTGGATGAGAAGCGGGTCAAACGAGAGGTCGATACGCTCGAAGAGTTGCTCTAGAACCACGCTGAGTTGCTCGCCGCGCCAAGCTGCATCATACGTCGAGGTGTCTTGTCCAATAGCACTACGTGCAGTCAGCATCGCCATAGTGCACCCTGCCAGCAGCATCGCCACGCGAAGACGGCGTACGATGTAAGACGCAGAGCGAAACATGTGCGTACAGATAGGCTGCAGAGCAGGATGAGCAGAGCCGTGCACAATATATTTAGAGCACGGTAAGGCAGCGCAAGGAGAAATACATTAGGCTGCGTGCAGATGAAGATAGGGAAGCAGCCTAGGTTTGTCTAAAGAAAACGAGGCAAAAGCTAGCGACGTTGTACTAGGTGGCTAGTTGGCCGGGAGAACTTGATACCCGTTAGATGTTGGGTAGTAGGTCAAAAACACGCTCTGCGTGATATCGTCGAGCACGGTTTTAAGGTCCGCTGGATTGTCTTTGGCATACACCCAGCGCCGCGCCGTAATGTCGGGATCGACGGTAATCGTGACGCCGTAGCGTCGTTCCAACTCGGCAAAGATATGTCCGAGTGGCTCATTGTAGAAAGCGAGGCGTCCTTCTCGCCATGCGGTTTGTTCTGTGGCGTGTTCGGTGTCAGTGGTCAACGATGCCGAAGGTGTTACCTGTGCGATCTGACCGGGCGTAACCTCAACAGCTGCACCAGAGTCGAATGTTGCGACGTGGACTTTTCCTGTAGCGACGGTTACACGCGTGGCACCCGCACGTCGATTTTCATAAGCTCGTACATTGAACGATGTACCTAAGACCGTCGTCGTGGCGTCATGTGTGCGAACAGAAAAAGTCTGTTCACTTGGTACCACCGAGAAGAAGCCTTCGCCTTCGAGTACGACGTTGCGGGCTTGCCACCCGTAGGTGCGTGTGTAGCTAAGCGTTGCACCCGCATTTAACTCGACAGAAGAACCGTCAGGTAGGCTCATCGTCACAGGCGTTGCGCCGTGCGGTACCGTCACACGTATTTGGTGGAAAGCTAATGCATAAACCAGCACAAGCAGCACTGCAAAGCTTCCTGCCCATGCGTAACGGAAGGCATAGACCCGTTGCCACCACACTGGGCGTACCAGACGTGTTGCAGGCTGTAGTGTTGCCTCTTGGTCTACTAAGGCGAGCATCGCCGCGCGAGCCGCTTCTTTGCGTTCCACATCTGCGTACACCGTTGGGCGCGCAACACCTACTGTGGACCATATCTGAAGCAGTGCTGCACGTTCTTCGGGCGCGCAGTCGGCTAGCATATCCTTGTGTGGATCAGATGCGTCGTCAGCGTGATATGGTGAGAAGGGCGTGGACATAAGGGCGTAGTGCGGCACGTGCTATGCCGCCAGCCTAGTTGGATTTATCTGTGCGGTGGTTGGCTATGTAATTGAGGGGAGGCCCCACTAAAACATTGCGCAGTTAATGTCCATACACCGCCATGTAGGGGAATACCCAACAGAAAAACACAAAAAGTGGATGCCAAGGCAAAAAAACGGCCTTATAGCCGGAATAAAACACCGATAGATTGTTGCGGGACCCCTTGAACCAAATGAACACGGTCGGGTAATATCTGATACGCCTTTAGGTAGGTCGTGTGCAACTGCATGCCATTGGGCATACCAAACAAGCGTGTCGCAGCCTAATAGCGACGGTTTAAACCGGATTACTTGGCGCTTTGTGCTGCTGCCGTAGTTTAGGCTGCGCGTCGTGTGCCAACTGAGTACCTTCCTGTTGGCTTTTTTCCACCTACCGCTCGTTGCATCTACGTACGATTCGTTACAACTGCATGAACTTTAATGCCCTCGGTTCCGACCGCTACCACGCTGTTGCCGTCCTAGGTGTCTGCCTCCTCGCGCTTCTGTTGCTTGCTGCACCGCGGGCATGGGCCCAGCCAGTCCTTCCCATTCAGCTTGACCTCGATCATGCAGCCTTTGCTTACGACAGCGGCGAGGCTATGGTCGAAGTATACCTCGCCTTCGAAGCGGTCACCTTGCCGTTTCTTGCCCAAGAAAGTGGTTACAATGCCACGCTCCCAGTTGATCTATCGCTGCTACGCAGCACAGATGCCTTGCTGCCGGGCACGCCCGTCGATCCCGTTTGGGAAGATTCCCTTAGCCTCAGTTTTGCTGTAGCCGACACGGCTGGACTTGGTGAAGGACAGCACTTTTTGCATCAAGTCCGTCTTACCTCGCCACCAGGCGAATACGAGTTGCAAGTTGTGATTCCTGGTGATGCTGGGGCGGGCCGACCAGAAATGATGCTGCGACGTGATGTCTTGATTTCCGACTATTTGGGTAGTTCCGGAGTTAGTCTCTCTGACATCACATTGGCATCGAGCATCGAGCAGAGCCAAGCCCGTGATGACCTTTTCTACAAAAATGGTCTCGTAATTCGCCCGAATGCTAATCAACTCTTTGGCAGCGGCCTCAACCAATTGTTTTACTATGCCGAGTCGTATGGCGCTGATACCGTAGCCGACGATAACGGGCAGTATACGGTTTTTGCCTACATCGCTGAGGCCAACCGGCCGCAGCCACTCGAAAACCTACAACGCCGCTCTGCACGTCCAGCGCGTACCCCCGATGTGCTTGTAGGCACATTCGACCTTTCATCGCTGCCGAGTGGGTCGTATTTCTTGCGAATTGCACTGCTTAACTCCGAGAACGAAGCTGTCTCCGAGCAGACACGCAAGTTCTTTGTGTACAACCCAGCCGTTGCTCGCGAGGAGCCCTTAGCCTTAGAGACTACCTTCGAAACCAGCGAGTATGCGACGATGCCAGAGGAAGAAGTCGAGAAGGCATTTAATCATATCCGAGTGATTGCGACTGACACCGAGCGCCGCCGCTTGCGCGACATCGAAGACCTCATGGAACGCCGCCGCTATCTGATGGAGTTCTGGAACAAGCGCAACCCGAACCCCGGCACGCCTACCAACGCCTTCAAAGAAGACTTTTACCAGCGGTTGCAGTACGCGAATGACCGCTACACGAGCGGCCGCCGCGAAGGATGGCGCACGGACCGTGGGAACATCATTCTCCGCTTTGGATTACCGTCAGCGATTGAGCCACACCTGTACGACCGAGGCTTCGAACCGTACGAAATCTGGCAGTACAACAATATTCCCGGCGAAGGGCAGGCGCAGTTCATCTTTGCCGACCTCGATGGCTTTGGCGATTTTCAACTACTCCACTCGACCGTAACCGGCGAGCGCAAAACACCCAACTGGCTCCAAGAAGTCCAAAAGCTGTAGTTTCGTAACGCTGTTGGATGACGTGTGGAGTGGGGCGCTTTTGCGATAAACTACAGGTGATCATGCGCGCTACGACTCGTGCACTTAGCATTCTTGGCCTGCTTTGTTGTATGGCCGTCGTTCCCTTGCAGCACGTCCAAGCGGGCCAAATCGAAGGGTTCGTCCTCTCGGCCGAACTGGGCATTCCGCTCGAAGGGGTCGCAGTCGATGTGTTCGGCATATCCGACTCGACGCAGTTTGCACAAGTCGTAACCAATGCCGAAGGCCGTTTCCGCATAGCGAACTTGGGTGAAGGCACGTACCTGCGGTCCCTCAGCAAAGACGGCTTGTTGCCCGAGGCTATCCCCGTCACGCTCGCAAGCGATACCGATGAGGTTGCCCTAGATATTCCGCTGCGTGCGCAGTCTGGCGGCATCACGTACGAAAACGAGGTCACAGGCCGCATCCTCGACGCCGACACCGATGCACCACTCGAAGGCATCACCGTCGTGCTGGATGCCATAGCGAGTCCCTTTGCGCGCAGGACCACTAGCGATGCCGACGGCGCATTCCGTTTCCGCGACCTTCCGCCCAATTCCTACGTGGTCTCTGCTGGGTCGGTGCAGTACGCGCGTGCTGCCTTGCCTGACTCTGTCGTGGTGGCCGATACGTCGAACATCAGCGGGTTGGAACTCCGGCTGACGAAGCGTTTCGAAGCGTTTGCTACGATTGAGGGTACCGTGCGCTCCGCAGGCGACGGCAGCCCGGTGGAAGGCGCCTATGTGCAGATCTATTCCCGATGGGATGCAAACGGTTCGCCGCGCGATTCGCTCGCTATCGTCTTCGAAACAGGCGCCGTGACCGATGCAAATGGGGCGTATCGTCTCGAAAACGTGGTGCCCGGCACCTATTTCTTTGATGTCTATGCCGATCGGTACGCTGCGTTCGAGATCGAGGAAATCAGCGTCGCCGATGGCGAAGTGCTGCTGCGGGATGTGGAACTGGCTCCGTTGGTGCTGGGCAGCGTGTCCGGACAAGTTACGCAAGACGGGACAGGAGCCGCCCTTCCGGGCGTCATGGTGCAATTGGTCCCGCTCGACCATCGGCAGTCGCGGTGGTCTAATTTGGCGTTCACGGATGATTTTGGGCGCTATGAAGTCGAGGCTGAGCCCGGAAGCTATTTAGCGTTTGTATTGGCTGATCAGGCCTTCGCTCCGTATTGGGAATATTATGACGACGCCTTCGATCCCAACGACGCCACGCCGATTACGATCACGGCCAACACCAATGTGTCGGGGATTGATTTCGGTGTGCCCAACTTCGATCTGCCGTTCATGGGCACCATCAGTGGCATGGTGAAAGACGACAGTGGTGCCCCGCTTGAGAACGTGGTGGTACAAGCCATCGATTTCATTACGGGCTTGCACTTCGTAGCGGAGACGGATGCGAACGGGGAATACACCATCACGTTGGAGCAGTTTGTACCCCAAGTGCTCGTTTGGGCCGAGCGCGTGGGTTTCAATCCGCAGTTCTATCCCGGCCGGATGATGGACCACGAGGCTGAACTCTTGCGCATCGACCCCAATATGCCGGATATCGCTGGAATTGACTTTGTACTCCAGCGCGCCCCGAATCAAGATGACACCACCAATGATCGAGAAAGTTGGGTCAGCGGGGTTGCCTTGAGCGACGAAGGGCAGCCGCTACTTGGCGCGGTTGCTACTGTCTACGATGTTGCTACGGCGCGCCCCGTTGCCTATGCCCGCGCGGACTCCTCCGGCTTCTTCGCGGCACAGATTCCAGCCACCAGCGAAGATTTGCGGCTCCTCCTCACGGCCGAAGGCTATGTGCCGCAATACGTGTTCGGCGCACGTTCGTGGGTCGATGCGGTGCCTGTGCAGCGGGGCGAGTTTGTGCCGCCGTTGCCAATGGTGCCACTCAAGGCCTCCGGTGGTGCACAAGCCATCACAGGCCAAGCACTCCTACCCGATGGGCAGCCTGCGACGGGCGCTTTGGTGATGGTGCAGGATAGCAGCCGCCATGTCGTTGCCTTTGCCTTCACCGATGCGGACGGCACCTACTACATCGATGGCCTCGCTGAGGGGCGCTACACGCTCTTCATGGATATTATCGGCTTCGAACCCATTGCAATGGACGTGGACGTGACCGCCAATGCACAAGGTCGCTCGTTGGTTAATGCTACGCTCACGCCTGCGATTGGCACAAGCCGGGATGAAGAGCCTACGCAGCCCGAACAGTTTCGCTTAGCGCAGAACTACCCCAACCCGTTTAATCCGTCGACAACGATTCGCTACACTTTGGCGCAGCCTACCAATGTGACGTTGCAAGTCGTCGATGTGCTTGGGCGGGAAGTGGCGCTGCTGGTCGATGGCCTTCAGCCTGCGGGCGACCATCGCGTTGTCTTTTCGGCACCAACGAGCTTGCCAAGCGGCATGTACTTCTATCGCTTGGATGACGGGGCACAGGTGGCTACGCGGACCATGCTGCTGTTGAAATAGGCCAGCGCATTTGAATCATGTGCAGACTTGCATGCAACAGTTGATCGCCTGACGCAGTTTTCGCATCTTCGTGCCGCTGAACCACGATGCAAACGACACGACCATGATCGAAGACTTCGTTTCTATTCAAAACCTCGCGGACCACGACGGCGCGCAGGTGACTCTCAAGGGCTGGCTCTACAACAAGCGCGGCTCCAAAGGATTGTATTTCCTTGTGCTGCGCGATGGCAGCGGACTGGCGCAGTGCGTCGTCAATCAAGCGGAGGTCGATGAGACCTCGTGGCAGGCTGCTGATGATGCCACGCAAGAGAGCGCGTTGGAAATTCTGGGCAATGTCGTCAAAGACGATCGCGCTATAGGGGGCTACGAGATTCAGGTCGTCGCTGTGAAGCTGTTGCACCGTGCCGAGCCGTACCCGATCACGCCGAAGGAACACGGCATCGACTTCCTGATGAACCACCGGCACCTGTGGCTGCGAAGCCGCCGCCAGTGGGCCATCATGCGGGTGCGCAACCGCGTCATCATGTCGATCCATCAATTCTTCCAAGAGCGCGGCTTCATCCAGATGGATGCCCCCATCCTGACGGGCAACGCCGTCGAAGGCACCTCGACGCTGTTCGAGATGGGCTACTTCGACACGACGGCCTACCTCACGCAGAGCGGCCAGCTTCATGGCGAGGCCATGGCGATGGCGATGGGCAAGATCTACACGTTCGGCCCGACATTCCGCGCAGAGAAGTCGAAGACGCGGCGGCACCTGACCGAGTTCTGGATGATCGAACCAGAGATGGCGTTCTACGACCTCGACATGAACATGGACCTCGCCGAGGCTTTCCTCGTTCGCATCGTCGGCGATGTGCTGCGCGACTGTGGCGAGGAACTGGACGTGCTGGAACGCAACGTGGAGGCGCTCAAAAAAATCCAAGCGCCGTTCCCGCGCCTCAGTTATTCGGAGGCCGTCGACTTGCTGCACAGCGATGAGACCTTCAACATGCTGAACGAGAAGGAAGCTGCGCTCAAAACCGAACTCGCTGAGATCACCGAGGAACTCGCAGCCAATAAGAAAGCGTACGGGCAGGCCAAGAAATGGCAAAAGCGCAAGTTTGATGCGCGCGAGATCGAAATCAACAAGCGGGTCAAGGACATTGAAGAGGGGCTGCGCAACATCCCCAAATGGCGTGAGTCAGCCCGCACCTTCGAGTGGGGCGCTGACTTCGGTGGCAGCGACGAGACGGTGTTGACATGGCACTACGACCGCCCGATCATTGTGCACCGCTACCCGGCTGCCGTCAAGGCATTCTACATGAAGCGCGACCCAGAGGACGACCGCCTCGCGATGGGTATGGACGTGCTCGCCTCGGAAGGGTACGGCGAAATCATCGGCGGCGGCGAACGCGCCACCGATCTTGCCTTCCTCGAACAACAGGTCGCCGACCACGGCCTCCCGCCCGA
>CAYYHN010000089.1:0-10122 GCA_964471245.1 uncultured Rhodothermaceae bacterium
GGCTTTGGAGGAGCCGGGCTATCTACTCGTGCCTTACCCCTCCTGAATAGTTACGTTCAACTCAAGAACTATGTCCGCCGTGACGAGCAAGAAGCAGAGTTTGCCCGAGAGATTGTACTCGAGATGCTCGACATAGCGCGTCAGATAGCCGAGGCAGCAAGTGCACAGGAAGAACTCAATCCCAAGATCTCGTTTTCAGGGCTTGCTCGATTCTATCCATAGGTAATTTATAGCTCTTGTATGCAACCAGAATGGGGGTTTCTGGTGTGATCCTGATTACTGCCTTGCCACCATTTTCCCACTCGATATTGCCCTGCGTACCGAAAAAGCTCAAAAAACTAGCCTGAGCATCAGCACTAAGATCTCTTCTCCACTCTGCAGTGTAGATTGCTTCCCGAACTTCTATCACCTCCGTGATAAGATATTTCTGTTGACCTTCGTGCGTGTCGTGGATAATGCGAAGCGTACGATAGTCGTCCGCATTGTTCAGATCAAGGTCGTATAGCCATGAAGTTAGGCCAGCGCGACCTTCAGAAAGATAACTTCTTCTTGCTGATGTGATGTTTATCTCGAAAGAACTCAATCGCTCTAGTTCACTCGCTGCAGAAGATGAGATCTCGTTACGTTCCTGAGCCGCTTGTAGGTCAGCTCGGAAAAGGCTGCTTTGTGACTCAGACCGAGCAGGTAATTCTCGAGGATCACTACTGGGTTGGAAATTTCCGCGCGATTCTAACAACTCAACCCCCGTGCTCAATACGGGTAGGTCATTCTCGAGAATCACAATGGAGCCAATCTCATACCCACCACTTGGGGCGAAGGGTGCCAGACCATAAAGCTTGGCGGCTTCGATATCAAGGTTAGGTTTAGGACCTGAGCAACCTAGGAAGAAGGTGAAAAGGATCGTGCAAAATAAGACGCTGGACTTCATAATCTTGGGGAACCTGTTGGACGACCCATAAAGCTAAAGAATCGCCAGCGACTGAGCAATGCTTGCCCCATTCAACACCTGTACACAGGTCCTCCCTCCACTTAAAGATGCCCAGATATTTTTTTGTCAGCTGACCCACGTGTCAACTTCCTCTACAACCTCCCATATCCCTCCTTTCTCCTCGAGTACATATCGCTTCCCCTCCCCACATTTTTTCTCAAATAGGTTCACGTAGACTATGCTGAATCCAAAGAAGATGTGCTGATTTTTCCGACTAATTGGGCTAAGCTACAACTATTTACTTCCTTCCAAAAAAAATCGAATTGAGATAAGACTTAGAGCGTAGGTCCCACATCAGCATTATTCAGAGTGCATCATGCCATAATCAACTGGCACGGAGGGGGGCATGTAGTCAGACTTCGAGCGCCATTTAGGTATGCGCATCAGCTTCTTGATTCGTTCTTTCCATAAGAAAGCAGGGTAGATAGCAAGTACAACAGGTCCACTTTGGCGAAGATGGAGACCTAGCCATGAACGCCCTCTTATCTCACAGGGTACTATATCAACGTTAGAAATGTCTTCAACTTGTATAATCTCGCTTTTATACCCCTTCAACGACCAGCTATCGCGTCGCAAATGGTCCTCATAAAGATACGTGCGCTCGAAACTGCGCGTGTTTCTATGCCACGTCCAGCTTTGATGCATAATTGGGGGAGTTGAGAATGAAGCAGATGACATAAAACCACGTCGATGGTAGAAGCAAAAAACCTTTCCCATATCGATCTGCATTCAACACACAAGATAGAAAGTCCAAAAGGAACTGCCCCCCCTTGATGAATTTCTTCTTGTGCTGAATTCAGATGTACGATTTTAAATTCTTAACGTAGTAGAACTCAGAATTCTACCCTAAAGAAGAGATCCAAAGGTTTTGAGGATCCAATTCTATTACGCACCTGTTATTTCTATCCCATCTCTCCCAGCAAACTGATTAACCCATTCTTTGAACTGAGAACAACCCCCACCCAACGATCAGCCATATGAACTACACCAAGAAGTGCATTACAGAACCACGGATAACTCGTTTTTTTTAGTTCGGATATGAGTAACAGAGGCCATGATCCCTGCATAAAATTCTATAGCACCCTTCATGAACTTGGGCAATCCCGTATTTATTTCGATAATGGTTTCAGTGAACAAACCACGTCCTAAATGAAGGTTCTTGGCAAGTTGATGGAGTTAAAAGCCTTGAGTATCGAAGCGCTTGGCACAGCTAAGGGCCGACCGTTTGTGTCTCTTCGCTCCCAGTCTCTAACGGTCTGAACATCCAGAAACAGCAATTCTGCCATTTTCTCTGGAGTAAGCAACAGACGCACTCTAAGTTGACAAATCCGTTCTGGGGTCCAATCACTTAGGCCTATATATTCCAAAATTCCGCACCTTCATTCTTACTTCTGTAACGATATGCATACTAGCTTTCAAACAAGCTGCTTTACAGATCACATACACTTCAGAATATAGAAACCCCCATGTACGCCTAAGAAAGTTGAATAACCGTATGTTGGTCTAAATTGCAGGGTTCTTCTTGCCATATGCCATGAAAAAAACTACACTTGTATTCCTCGTGCCCGCAATCAATCTTCGGAATTCAATGAGCAAGGCATTCCAACAAGACCAATTGTCCTTAGTTACGACAAAATCTAGGTGCGCATTGTTCGTAGCTAACGTTGTCCTACTCCTTTTTAGCTATCCTACCCCTACAATAGCTCAGTCGGGCTCATTTGGAGCGTCTTTCATTGTAAGCGAAGACGAAATCATTGTTGGAGAGCCGAATACTACATTTCGCGAAGGCTCTGTATACATTTACAAACGAGAAGGTGAAACTTGGGTGCAAACATCACGACTGACAGCACCCGTAGCGCAACGCGCAGATGGATTCGGTAGCGCTCTAGCTAGAAGTGGTCAAACGCTGTTCATTGGACAACGAAACGGTCCACTCCATGTCTACACACAAAGTGAAGGAGGCTGGCAATCGTCCGGAATAATCGAGGGGGAAGGTACCAGTGGACTAGATCCCGGATGCTCTCAGTACGGATATTGTGGCACTGATTTCGGGATTACACTAGCGGCTGAAGGCGATTGGCTCTTTGTTGGTGCTCCAGGCGCAGCTCCAAATCGCAATGAACCGGATTTAGCGACAGCACCGGGTGTTGTGTACTCGTACCGAAGAAATGAAAACAATCGCTGGATTCAACAAGGCCAAATTCAGGCCTCTGGAGGCACTGACGGGGACCGCTTCGGGTTGACGATCCACCTTTCTGATGGACGTGCACTCATAGGCGCACCGATGTGGAACGACGTCGAGAAGAACCGAGAAGCTGCTGGTCGTGTCGTGGAATTTAGCCTTGTCGATGGTGATTGGGTCGAAACAGGCTTGCTCCCTACGGAACCACAAACCAATGCCCACTTTGGTCGTTCGATTGCACGCCAAGGCATGGATGTCTTAGTAGGGGCTCCGGGTTCGGATGATAGCCGCGGTGCTGTGTATCACTTTACCAGGACGCAAGGATCTTGGACAGAGAATAAAAGGCTACATCTTCCAGACGGCGAAGGGGGAGATAGGTTTGGAAGTGGCGTTGGGCTTGCTGGTACAGATATATGGGTTGGAGCTCCTAGGCTCCGCGAGAACCTGACCGGTTCGACCTATGTGTTTCGCGAAGGTGCACATAATGATCCGCATCACATCCAACTTGAGAAGACTGTAGAACGGGATGCTTTCGGGGACACGATTGTTACGTTCGAGGACATTGTCGTTGTGACCTCACCGGGTATGCATCACCAATCAGGTGCCCTCTTTGTATATGAAGGACGTGACAGGGAAGGACAGATGCTTGTGGGTCCTCCGGATGCTCTCGGAGCTATCCTTGGAGAAGAACGGAAGTGTACCAATGGCAAAATTGGGCCATTCGATTGTGACAAAGTAGAACTGCTTTCATTTATTCCGAACTCTATTCTTCGTGCTCCGGGTCTATCGCGAGGCGTACGAACCAATGACAATTGGGGATGGACAGACCCGCTCACCGAAAGAGAGTATGCATTGGTTGGCCGTAACGACGGCACCTCATTTATCGACATCACCGACCCAACGAACCCAGTCCTCGTTGGTGACTTACCCAAACCTTGGGGAACGCCCCCCTCTCAACTTTGGCGTGACATCAAGACCTATAAAGACCATGCCTTTATCGTTGCCGATGGCGCTGGTGACCATGGTATGCAAGTATTTGACCTGACTCGATTACGGGATGTCACCGATGCCCCGGTCCTCTTTAAGCCCGATGTCCACTACCGACGCATTGCCAGTTCACATAACATTGTAATCAATGAGGAGACAGGCTTTGCCTATGCTGTAGGCAATAGGAACGGGGGCGAGTCCTGCGGGGGCGGACTCCATATGATCGATATTAGCGACCCGAAGGATCCCACCTTCGCTGGATGCTCTCGAGGCGAACGTGGCACCCATGACTCACAGTGTGTGATCTATCGGGGCCCAGATGAGCGGTATCGCGGACGTGAGCTTTGCCTAAACTCGAATGGTGCGGAGTTTGAGATTACTGATGTTACCAATAAGGACAGCACCATCGTGCTATCTACGGCAACTTCTCCTGATGCAGGATATATCCATCAGGGCTGGCTAACCGACGACCATCGCTATTTTTATCAAGATGACGAAGCCGATGTCATTAACGGCAATGTTGCTACCACCCGTACACTTATTTGGGATTTGACGGATGTTGAAGACCCCGTGCTAACAACCGAGTTCATGGGATCTCTCCCTGCCAGTGCCCACAACCTCTATCTGAAGGATGGCCATGCCTACCTTGCGAATTACCGATACGGACTTCAAGTATTAGATATCGCAGATCCTGAAAACCCTGTAGAAATAGGCCAATTTGACACATCGCCTTTTCTGGAAGGCCCCGGATTTAGTGGGGCATGGAGCACGTTCCCCTTCTTCAAAAGTGGAACCGTAATCGTGACCAGCTTACAGGAAGGCTTGTTCATACTTAGGCGACAAGCTGAGGCGTTTTAATGCATGCATGCTGAGAGGCCTTGCTCCCCTAAAACCATAGTGCTTCAGAAGGGTAGGCGCGCAGAATCTTCCATCTTTGCGAAAAGATCTACGCGCCTACCACGAACCTATTTTAGCAACGTAAGGATGCGGCTTTGCTTATATAGCCCCGCATCAAGCCGATAGAGGTACGTGCCGCTCGGCAAGGTCTGCGCATCGAAGGTGAGGGTGTAGGTTCCAGCGGGGTGTGAGCCTTCGGCCAACACGGCGACTTCTCTGCCAAGCATGTCAAAGACAGCCAACCGGATTTCGGTGGTTTCAGGCAGACTGATTTCGATGGCGGTCGTCGGATTGAAGGGGTTGGGGAAGTTTTGGCTCAGTGCGAAATCGGCAGGCACCTCATGTAGCACGTCGGGCGCTTCAACGCTTGTCCAAACGACTTCACCGAGTGTACGACGGAAGACGCTGCCGTCTTGGCCTGAGGCGAGGATCGACCCGGATGCTGGGCTGACGGCGAAGGTTACAATCGGCATGCCGGGCAAGCCATCACGCGCAAAGGCTTGGACGCCCCAGTCGTACAGGAAGGCTCCCCCACCCCACGTCCCAGCCAATAGGATCGGTTGGTTCGGATTGGCCGTCGGCAGCACGGCGATCGTGCGTACATCCTTGACGGTGAGGCCTGCATCCAGCGTTGTCCACGTGGCACCTCCATCTGAAGTGGCTTGGACGCCAAGCGCCGTAGCGGCATACAGGGTGCCCGTTCCTGCATCAAAGTCGAAATCGTAGATGTACCCACTGATGAGGTTGGTGGTACTCCACGTCGCCCCGCCATCGGTCGAGCGCATGACGCCTGCCCCGAAGGTTCCGGCGTAGAGCGTACGGCATGCTGTACCGGGCTGCACAAACAGAGACCAGATAGCCGTGCTTGCGACACCGATCTCCGACCATGCATTACCGTTGTCCACCGAGCGGGCCACTTCGCCTCGGTCTGTTGCAGCAAAGAGCGTATGCGCTTCGGGGGCGGCCGTCTCGCAATGTGCCAGGTCGTAGACAATCCGATTCACCAAGCCTGACGCATCCCATCGCTCGCCCAGCACATTGAAGCCTGACGCGGTGCTTTGCGAGCGGTAGACGCCGTTGTAGGTGGCAGCAAAGAGGTATTCCCGATCTTGTGCCGTGAACTCGTAGCTTTCTAGTGCTTGGACGATGGGATTTCCAAGACCATTGTTGATCTCAACCCAATCGAGCGCACCCGAGGGACCAGGCGTATTGTCAGTCACAAGAACACCTTCGTTGAACGTCCCGGCGTAGATCCGCTGCCCGTCGTCATCAAATGCAAACGCTTGGATAACCGCATTGAGCACGAGGTTGCTGACCTTCGTGAATACCATCGTGCCATCTTCATAGCGGTAAACGCCATCGGTTTCGCGGGCCGCGTACAATTTCCCATCGACGGCTTGGTGCAGATCGAGCACGGTAAGGCCGCCTGTGCCCAGAGCGGTCCACGTGACGCCGCCGTCGGTCGACTTGAAGGTGCCTTGGCCGTCGGTGCCCAAGAACAGTTCATCGCCGCCGCCAAAATTGGCAACCTCGAGCGACTCACCTACCACATTCGCTAGCGCGAGTGTCCATGTGTTACCACCATCTGAGGAGTGGTACAGACCACCGAGCGTCGCTGCAAATAGGTTACCGCCATGGGGCATCACATCGGCGACGAACATATTCTCTAGCGCCCCGATGCCGTCGCTGTTGGCGTCGTTGAGTTGCACCCACGGACCCGCACCAATCCGCCGGAAAACGCCACGTCCATACGTGCCGACATACACCGTACCGCCATCAGCCCAAACGCTAAGCACGATGGCTCCTGCCGCCAGATCACCGTCGACAATAGAGGCACTCCATGTGGCTCCCCCATCGGTTGAGGAGAAGACGCCGTCGCTGTCGGTACCTAGCCAGAGCGTATTCGTCGTGGGATCGTAATCGAGTGCCAGACCAAGCAAAGAGGCGGGCTGGGCAATCGTGGGATTGAAGTCGTTGCCATCGTCGCTTGTTTTGTGCACGCCATTACCATAGGTCGCGGCGTAGAGCGCCCCGGCCCGGTCGATGGCAAGGCCACGCACATGCACATCAGCTAAGTCGGTATAAAACCAGTTGTCGCCCATGTCTTGTGTGCGGAATACGCCACCTTCCGTGCCCACGAA
The DNA here is from genome assembly GCA_964471245.1 of uncultured Rhodothermaceae bacterium. Classification (GTDB taxonomy): domain Bacteria; phylum Bacteroidota; class Rhodothermia; order Rhodothermales; family CAYYHN01; genus CAYYHN01. The sequence continues at coordinate 7,196 of CAYYHN010000089.1, forward strand.
CACGAAGTTGCCCCCCGATTCAAGTGCAGAGGGCGTGCCTGCATCCCGATTGGCATTCCGCCAAAACGTCTGCTGCGGAAGCGGGACGATGAGCGCACAGTCGTTGTCGTCCTCTTGCACACCGGATGCAAAGAAGTTGCTGGGCGTCGAATCTTGGTCAAGGCCGGTGTCTTTGGTGATTTCCGCACAACTATAGACGGTCGTTTCGACACGCACGGTTGTTGTGAACATCAGCGTGAAGGACTGCCCAACGGGGAGCGGTACGCCAATTTCCCACAGGCTCGTGGCCGGATTGTAGACACCTGCGTTGGTCATCACCGAACCTGCGTCCAAGGCGAGCCCTGCAGGAATCCTCACAGTGACTTCGATCGGAGCCTGCGCGATCTCGGCCCCCTCGTTCGTCAACGTGACCGTGTACTTAACCGACTCCCCTACAAACGGCGCACGGTTAGACTCGTTGTATGTCAGGGCAAGGTCGATAGCGTCCAAAGAGATGGCTGCGGTGTCGTAGTCGTCTTCATTCGTGGCCCCATTGCCCGGAGTCGAGTCCGGATCGTGCTGATCCGCAGTAAAGACTTCCGCACGGTTGAGGTACTCCCCGGCCATCGCCGTCGGCGCGTTGACGGTTGCTTCGATAGTCCACGTGAGCGTTGCACCTGAGGCAACAGCACCCGGCGACCACGTGAGTACGGCATCGGTCCCCACATTGGCGAGGACAGCACCCCCATCGTCGTTGACGTACGTATAGCCTTTAGGCAAGACATCTCGCACCGAAACTCCGGACGCTGCATCGGGTCCGCTGTTGGTCAAGGAAATGGTGAAGGTGACGGGATCACCAACCACCAGATTGACTGGGGCCGCAACGTTCTTTTGCAGGCTGAGGTCGGCTTGTTGTGGGACAACTGTGGCGAAGGCTTCGTCGTCTTCGCTCTGGTCGCCATCATCGTTGTTCGGCGCGGAATCGGGATCTGCTTCGGCGCTGGCTGTCACTTGCGCAACGTTACGGTATTCATTGGCCGCTCCAGTTGGCGCATTCACCGTTGCCGTAATGTTGAGCGAGGCGACGGCGTTATTCGCCATATTCCCGACATTCCACGTAACCGTACCGCCCGCCTCACTGGTATTCACACCGCCATCGTCGCCTTGGTAGGTGTAGCCAATTGGCAAGACATCTGCAATGGTCACACCCGTCGTGGCATCAGGACCGTCATTGGTCAAGGTCAGTGTGAAGACTACGGGCGTACCCACATTGGGGGTGGCGTTGTTCACCACTTTCGCCAAGCGTAAATCAGCTTGCTGCGACGGCACGATGGTCAGCGCAGCTTGGTCGTCTTCATTGATGTTGTTGTTTCCGGGCGTCGAATTGGGGTCGAACTGGTCGGACGCCATGACTTCTGCAACGTTGGTGTACGAACCCGCCCCAAGCACCGTCGCGGTGATCGTCAAGGTTCGCAACGCGTTCGCGGAGACCGTGCCAACATTCCACGTCACGATGCCGCCTGCTTCCGAAGTAGCAACGCCTCCGTTGTCACTCAGATACGCAAAGCCATTGGGCAGACGATCTTGAACCACAACGTTCGTGGCTGCATTAGGGCCGGTGTTGCTCACGGTCAAGGTAAACACTACGTTGCTCCCCGTCGGTGGCGTCAGGTTGTTCGCGGCTTTGGCCATCGCCAAGTTGGCCTGCTGCGGCACCACGGTGAAGAACGCTTCATCGTCTTCGCTCTGATCGCCGTCATCATTGTTGGGCGCGGAGTTGGGATCAACTTGGTCGCTCGCGGTGACTTGGGCGATGTTCTTGTATTCATTGAGAGCACCCGTCGGAGCCTGTACGTTCGCCACGATATCGACGGTGGCCTGCTGTCCGCTTGGAAGGTTAGCAATCGTCCAATTGATGATGCCATTGGCTTCAGCGGTTGTCCCAGCACCTGTGTCGCTGACATAGGCCAAGCCAACTGGGAGCACATCACGTACCACCACGTTCGTCGCAGCATCTGGCCCCGTGTTGGTCAGCGTCAGCGTAAAGGTCACGTTCTGGCCGATATTCGGAAGGGGCGTAGCTGTTGTTTTGGCGAGGCTAAGATTAGCCGTCAAGAAACGATAGGCGAAATCGCTGTTCGTGCTGTTGTCGAGCGCCGCGAGGGTTGTTTGTACGGGATTGGACGTAACAAGCATGGCGTTCGTCAGCGCAGGAGAGGTCTCGTCGACTTGGACCCAATAGCTGCCTGGTGCTAAATCCGTAAAGCCATACAGCCCACCGCCCGCTGTCACGTCTGTTTCAAGGACGCCCCCATCATCGCCGCCGGGCTCAAAGATGCCGTCGCCATCACTTCCATAGAGCCGCAAGGTTACGCCATTGATGCCGGGCTCGCCAAACTGTAGGATGCCGTCGCCGTTGTCCGACCAGACGAGATCGCCCAAAGAAGCCGAGCCATCGAAGCCAAAGTTGGTCGCGTTATTATCGGTGCCATTAGCTAAGACGACCAATGCAGGATCATTCCCGGTGGTGAATGCGAAGCCAGCGACTGCCGCTGCTGCTTGGTCGACATCGACCCAGTAGCTCCCGGCATACAGCAACGGGAAGTCATAGGCTCCGCCACCGGCTGAAATGGCTACACGAACCTGAATATCGTCGGTGCCCCCTTCAAAGCTGTTGTCGCCATCATCGAGGTACAGCGTCAGCGGCACCCCGTCGATACCCGGCTCACCTACAGCAAACGAACCGTTGCCGTTCAGGTCGTTCCAGACCAGTTCCCCCACGCTGGCATTTGCAGCAGGTACGCTTACGGCAACACCTGTCGTCGAGGTTGAGAGGTACTCCTCCCCAACGGCATCGCCAAAAAGACCGTGCGCGAAATGCAGTGTAAAGCTAAACGCATCGCCGGGGGTAAAGGAAAAGCCACCCAGTCCTGAAAAGTTGTTGATGG